>JANLSA010000450.1:0-56050 GCA_031362085.1 Bacteroidota bacterium
AAAAGGCAGGGGATTTTATCAGGGGATAGGCATGAAAGCCTTGTGTCCGGTACTAATGAGCCCCTGCCTTTTGACTGTCTTGTGAACAATAATTAATCAGTATAAAAGTAATCCTGATTATACGAGGTGAAACTAAAGGATGTCCGTAGTCTCCATCTTCACAATACCAATAATAAATATACAAATTATAGGGTTGTTATGTTTAGTCTGCGACTAAACATCGGCTTCAAAGAAGCCGTAAGATAAAAATCAATTTTACAAAAATACCAAGTCAAGCAACCCGCATTTCTTAGCATGAAAATAATTCTAGCATGCTGGCAGGAAACAGAGCAGGAACCCCACTCAGTAAATTATCATTCCAAAAGAATCCTCTGGTCAAATCTAAAGAATTCTGAAATTGAAATGTTCATTGTTTCACTTTATTTTAAGTTTCCTATAAATCGGGGTTGCAGCCGGACACAAAGCCCACACACAACAAAACCCGCTTAGACATTTTCCTTTTATTATAGAAATTTAATTGAAGACCCCGAAGGAAAAGAAAAATGAAAAAACTAAAGTAGGTGGAAAAGAAAAAATGAGTAATATGCGATAAACAGCTAATAGGGTTTTATAATCAACCCTTTTTTCTTGAATCTATCATGGATGGCTTTTGCAAATTCCGCCGCATATACTCCATCTCCATGAATACAAATTGTATCAGCATCAAGTTGAATTGTTTTTCCCGATGCCGTTATAACAGTTCCGTCTTTTACCAATTGTATTGCCTGTTGAACAGTCGTATCAATATCAGTTATTACAGCACCATCCATAGTTCGGGGCATTAAACTTCCATCATCTAAATAAATTCTGTCTGCAAAAACTTCATTACAAGTTGTTAATCCAATCTTTTTTGCTTCAGCAATAGAATGACTGTTACTTAATCCGAATAAAATAAGCTGATGATTAAAATCTTTTACTGCATTCGCAATTGCACTGGCTACTTTTTTGTCTTTTGCAGAAAGATTATATAAAGCTCCATGCGGCTTTACATGATGAATAGAAGTTTCTGATTCAGAAACAATTTCATCCAGAATTATTAATTGTTGAGTTACGATGTCATAAATATCTGCTGCATTAGAATTTAATTCTATTCTTCCGAAATTTATTTTGTCAAGAAAGGATGGATGTGCGCCAATGGCAACATTATTTTTTAAACACAACTCTACCGTATGCCAGATTGTATTTTCATCACCTGCATGATAACCACAAGCAATATTTGCTGAGGAAATAAATGGCAGAATAGCTTCTTCATTTCCGAAGCCTTCACCTAAATCGCAATTAAGGTCAATTGTCTTCATTTAAAAAATTGTTGCAATCTGAAATTACATCCGTTTTTTAATTGTTGCAAATGCAATTGCTGTTTCACAAATAAATTTTCGGCAGTTTGCTGATTTACGATCGTAAATTTTATTGTTGAGCCGGGTTGTTTCTGCGAAAGTTTAGAAAGATGTGCTGAGATAATATGTGCCACCCGGGGATAGCCACCAGTTGTTTGACTGTCTGCCATTAAAACAATCAATTCGCCATTGGGTAATAATTGAATGGTGCCAAAGTTTACAGCCGAAGATATAAGTTCCTCTTTATTTGCTGAAACCAGGTTTTCTCCTTTTAATCGATATCCCATTCTGTCAGAAGAAACATCGGTTAGAAATTTCTTATTTGTAAAATTCTTTTTTGACTGCGCCGTTAGATAATCCCATTCATTGCCCGGGATAACAAAAATTTCATCTTCAGCAGATTCATTATTAAAACAAACTGAACGCCAGGGAAGTTTATAAAAGTCATTTTTCTTCAGCCGCTCATTTTTAAAGTCAGCGTCGAATTCAAGAATATCTCCTTTCATTAATTTTCTTCCTTCATATCCGCCAGCCATTGCTTTTAAGTTGGTGCTGTTGCTGTTCAGCCATGGCAACAAATTAAACCCACCCTGTACAGTTAAATAACAACATTGCCCATTCTTCTTTTTTGAAAAAGCAAGAACTGATTTTTTCTTCACCATCAAGGGTACACCATTTTTAATTCTATGTCCGTTTAGAGTTGGTGAAAAATTTGCACCTGTAATTGCAATCAACGCATTTTTTTCAAAAAAGATTTCTGCTGCCGGGTAAAAAAATTCAATCACGGGCTTATTCATTTCATTTGCTACCAGCAGATTTGCTGTTTGCATAGCAAGCAAATCCATAGCACCACCGGGGTTGATGCCGAGATGCTGATAACCAAAACGACCTTCGTCCTGTATGGTGTCAAGTATTCCTGCTTTTAATATTTTCAAACTCATGCCTCACCCCCCAACCCCCTCTCCCGTGGGAGAGGGGGAGTTTTATTAAGCGAATAAAATTCTTCAGAAGTTATTGAATAAAACTGAACAGTATCTCCTGCTTTTAAAAAAGTTATTTCTTCTTTTTCTCTGTCAAACATTTTTATTGGAGTTCTTCCAATTATCTGCCAGCCACCTGGCGAGTCAATTGGATAAATTCCCGTTTGACGACCTGCAATTCCTACACTACCTGCTTTAATGGACTCCGGCTGCTTTTTTCTTGCATAATCAAGTTGCTCATCGGTTATTCCCATATAGGCAAAGCCGTGCAAAAAGCCAAGCATATAAACCCGGTAGTTAACCGAGGTGTGTAACTGAATAATTTCCGCAACACTTATTTTTTTTTCAGTAGCGAGCAATTCAATATCAGTTGCAAATTCTTTTTCATAACAGACAGGAATACGAATCACTCTTTCTTCAACACGATTATTTTGTAAATCAAAATCCAGGGAACTTATAAGTTTTTCCTTCATCCATTCATAAGCAGTAGAATACGTTTCAACGTTTTTTCTTAAATTATATAAATGATAATAAATTGTTATCGAACTAAAGGACGAAACAATTTCTTTCTGGTACGGCAATGGATGATCAGACATATATTGAAACAGCGAAATAATATATTGATTGATTTGTTCGTCAATTACATTTCCAAAATCGATAGTTATGCCAGAATCGCCAAGTGGAAATATTTTATATGGATAGGATTGAATCATAATAATCTCATTTGAAGATACTGACTTACTTTTACACTCCATGCCCCGATTAAACAGAAACGATACACTGAATCTTATCTCGAAACTTAGTTTTAGCCGTGTCCTGAATGGGATAAAAGTTTTGAGTAGTTATTATATAAGTAAATGGTTTAAAAAACCGGTACAATGGGGCTATCCTATATCAATTTCTTTTGAGCCAACCACAAGCTGTAACCTTCGCTGTCCCGAATGCCCGAGTGGTTTAAGGGCATTTACCCGGCCAATCGGGATGCTTCAAAAAAACTTTTTTAAAGAAACTATTGATCAGTTGGCAAAAGAACTTTGGTATTTGGTTTTTTATTTCCAGGGCGAGCCATATCTTAATCCCGATTTTTTAGATATGGTAAAATATGCTTCATCAAAAAAAATTTACACAGCCACATCTACCAATGCACATTACCTGAATGATGAAAATGCAAAGCGGACTATTGAAAGCGGACTAGACCGGTTAATTATTTCTATTGATGGGACTACGCAGGAAGTTTATCAGCAATATCGCATTGGCGGCAATCTTGAAAAAGTAATTGAAGGCACAAAAAATATTGTGAAATGGAAAAAAGCAATGAAAAGTAAAACGCCTTTTGTCGTTTTCCAATTTTTAGTTGTAAAACCAAATGAACACCAGATCGAAGATGTAAAACAACTGGCAAAACAAATTGGAGTGGATGATGTGTGGTTTAAAACTGCACAGGTTTATGATTTTGCCAATGATCCGAATAAATTAATCCCTTCAATAGATAAATACAGCCGCTACCGGAAAACAAAAAACGGGAATGAATTTAAAGGGAATCTCTCAAACCATTGCTGGCGGCTCTGGCACGACCCGGTAATTACCTGGGATGGTTTGGTAGCTCCTTGTTGTTTTGATAAAGATGCGCAGCACCGACTTGGGGATTTAAAACAAAAGCCATTTAAAGAAATCTGGAACAACAGCGAGTATAAAAAATTCAGAACCGGTTTATTACACGGCAGAAAAAATATTGATATCTGTTCGAACTGCAGCGAGGGAACAAAGGTTTGGGAGGTATAAAAAAATTACCTACAAAAAAAAGGATACACAATAAAATTACATACCCCTCATTTCATCATATATCGAAGTATAAAAAGAAGAAAATCCTTCCCAGAAATTTCTGAAAGATTCGACTAACATTTTCATGGTGTGGTAGTTTGATGGTATATCAAAGTAAAGAAGATTTTTATTCATAAAAAATACCACTTTTGGGGTATTCCCCAAAAAAATACAGATTGTTGATAAATGTTTTTGAAATTTGGCATGGACTTGGCAACTCAAAAACACGAAAACCCGTTTACGTATTCAATTTAATTGATTTGTAACTTTTAACTTGATCCTACTTTTTATGAAAATCTAAGTAACGGCATTATTAAATAACTAAGTTTAAATTTTAAACAGTAGCATGGGAATAGAAAATGACATTAATCAGCAGAAATTCAGGAATGATTATCAACGGGCTTATATCAATTTATTTTACACTTACGGCTGGTTAATGGAAAAAATAAAACAAATTCTGGCCTCTTCCGATATAACGCCACAGCAATATAATATTCTCCGCATACTTCGGGGCAGTCATCCTAAACCGCTTTCCACTTTACAAATCCGGGAAAGGCTGCTTGACAAAATGAGTGATACCAGCCGGATTGTAGACCGGTTGCTGATTAAAAAATTAGTAATTAAAAAATCAAGCAATATTGATAAGCGTTTGGTTGATATTACCATTACCGAAAACGGACTTGCACTTTTATTGATACTCGATGAAAGAAACAAAGAAATGGATTCAATTGTAAGCAATCTTTCCAAAGAAGAAGCAATTGTGTTAAGTAAATTGTTAGATAAAATACGAGAGTAAAAATTGTTTCTTTTCTTTTTATAAGAAAAAGGGATTAGTTCAATATTTGTCTTAATTATCCAAAAGCCGTCTATGATAATTTATTTGCCCAAGATGATAACCTAGATGTGCTATCAGGTGCACCAAGAAATATTCAGTCGTAGTTTTCTTTTCAAATACCAGCATCGGGTATTCCTTACTTAAATCCTCAGCTTTCATTTTGTTTAAAGCATTTTGAACAACCTGTATTGTATCATCAATTTTTTGGAGTAACTCAGTTCTTGGAACATCTTTAAGTGAAAATTCAAGCTCTCTGTTTCGAACATAATGGGTTTTACCAATCTCCTTACCAATATATGTATTCAGGTTGCCAACTAAATGTAAACAAAGATTTCCGGAAGAGTTGGCTATCGCTTTATCGGTTAGCCATAAATTCTTTTCATCCTGATATAATCCGATTTCAGATTTTAATTTGAGTAAGTCCCTGTTAAAAAGGGATTTTAATGTTTCGATAAGCATACTATTCGTTATGTGAATTTAATTTTACAATTTCAATCCTATCTTCTTACCCGATTTAACAGATGCATAAATAGCATCTATAATTATTAAATCTTTCAATGCTTCTTCACCATCAACCGGCACAATCGGCATCTTGCCTTCCAATAGTATACTTGCCATCTCATCCATCTGTACTGATTGATGAGTTTTATGTTCCTGCATAAGTTCTCCTTTATTCGTCTTTCCTTTTATAGGCCCATATCCGGTTGAAGGTTGCATTTCAGCAAAACCTTTTTCAGCATTCAGATAAAATTTATCCAACCCATTCATTGCATAGGTAGATAAGCAACTTGCAACTGCGCCACTTGGAAAACCTAACTGAAATTGAATTGTTTCATCAACTCCCTCTTTAAATTTTATAGTATCAGTTTTTGTTTCCTGTGCAGTTACCCAGATGGGTTCTTCACCCACCATATATCTTGCACCATTCACTGCGTAGATACCAATATCCATCATTGAACCACCTCCAGCAAGTTGTTTGTTTAACCTCCATTGAGTTGGATCGCCAATCCGGAAACCACACAAACCCTGGAAGAACATTATTTTTCCAAATTCACCTTCCTTTCTCATCCGAATAATTTCCAATGTCTTTGCTTCAAAGTGCATCCGGTATCCAATTAATAAATTCACATTCGATTTTTTACAGGCAGCAATCATTTGTTCTCCTTCTTTAGCATTTAATGCCATAGGTTTTTCACATATTACATGTTTACCAGCTTTAGCTACTCTTATTGCCTGGTCTATATGCAATGCATTTGGTGTAATGATATATACTGCATCAATATCCGGGTTGTCTTTTATTTCATCAAAATTTTCGTAGTTATAGCAATTCTTTGCAGGGATATTATATTTAGTTTGCCATGCAGTTATTTTAGATGGAGTGCCGCTTATAACACCCACCAATTTTGCTTTCGTGCAGGCTAGCATGCCATCAGCCACTCGGGTGCCGTAACTACCGAGACCCATAATGGCCACACGCAATACCGGTCCATCATAAGAATCATTTTTAACACTCTTAAATTCTGAAAGCAAATCTTCCTTTGATATAAATGGAAAAATCAGCAGTGGGCCAGCAAGCTTCTGTAAAAAATTACGACGTGTATTCATAATATTAAAGGTTTTGTAATCGGTATCAAAAATTATAAAATATATTTGAACTTACACAATCTTATATAAACTTTCCGATTTATCAGATGAAGTTGTATTAAACTTTCAATCATGAGTAAAAAATTAAGAAGCCAGGATTGGTTTGGCAAAAAAGATAAAGACGGTATCATTTACAGAAGCTGGATGAAGAACCAGGGAATGCCAACTGATATGTTTGATGGCCGCCCGGTGATTGGCATTTGTAATACATTCAGTGAACTCACACCCTGCAATGCACATTTTAGAAGTCATGCTGAATCAGTAAAACGAGGTGTGCTGGAAGCAGGTGGATTCCCTGTTGAATTTCCAATAATGAGTTTAGGTGAAACATTGCTGAAACCAACTGCAATGCTATTCAGAAATTTGGCAAGCATGGATGCAGAAGAATCGATTCGGGGTAATCCAATAGACGGCGTTGTATTATTAACAGGTTGTGATAAAACAACTCCTTCAACTGTGATGGGCGCAGCAAGTGTTGGTTTACCCACAATAGTCGTTCCCGGCGGACCAATGTTAAATGGAAAATATAAAGGACAGGATATTGGATCGGGTACACATGTGTGGAAGTTTGATGAAGACATGAAAACAGGTAAGATGACACAGGAGGATTGTGAGTATGCAGAAAGTTGTATGAGTCGCAGTATTGGGCATTGCATGACGATGGGTACGGCATCCACAATGGCATGTATGGTTGAGTCGCTGGGATTAACATTATCCGGTGCCTCTGCAATACCTGCTGCTGATTCAAGAAAAAAAGTAATGGCTCAACTAAGTGGAAGACGAATTGTGGAAATGGTAAAAGAAAATTTAACCATTGATAAAATTTTGACAAGAGAAGCATTTGAAAATTCTATCAAAGTAAATGCAGCAGTTGGTGGCTCATCCAATTTTATTATTCACCTTACAGCAATTGCCGGAAGAATAGGTGTTGAATTAAATCTGGAAGACTTTGATTCCATTGGAAGTAAAACCCCTTTGTTGCTGAATTTGATGCCATCCGGGAAATACCTGATGGAAGATTTTTATTATGCTGGCGGTTTACCGGTAATATTAAATGAATTAAAAAATCATTTGCATAAAAATGTAGTTACCGTTACCGGAAAAAATCATCACGATAATATTTATGGAAATACGGCATGTTATAATGAAGATGTAATTGCCACTTACGAAAACCCATTTCAAACTGAAGCAGGTTGCGTAGTCGTAAAAGGTAATCTTGCATTAAATGGTGCTGTAATAAAACCATCTGCTGCCACGCCTGCATTACTGAAACACAGAGGAAGAGCCGTCGTATTCGAGAGCATCGAAGATTATAATAAAAGAATTGATGACCCTAACCTGGACATTGATGAAAATTGTGTAATGGTATTGAAATATGTTGGGCCTGTCGGCTATCCCGGTATGCCAGAGGTTGGTAATATGGCATTGCCAAAAAAAATATTACAGAAAGGAATTAAAGATATGGTTCGGATAAGTGATGGAAGAATGAGCGGAACTGCCTATGGTACTGCAGTGTTGCATGTTTCACCCGAGAGTGCTATTGGTGGCAATCTTGCATTGGTGCAAAACGGAGATATGATTGAGTTGGATGTATCGCAAAGAAAATTGCATTTAGATATAACTGATGAGGAACTGGCAAATCGCAGGGCTAAATGGGTAGCACCAAAACTTGCTGCTGACCGTGGTTATGTAAATCTTTATGTAAAACATGTGATGGGTGCTGATAAAGGCGCCGATTTGGATTTTTTACAGGGAAGTTCGGGAAGTGTGGTTACAAGAGATTCGCATTAGAGAAAAGCTCACACAAAGGCACTAAGCACACTAAGGCATATTGCATTTATAAAATCTTTGTGGGCTTAGTGTCTTTGTGGGAAACAAATAATTTATTTTCAAAACAGAAAAATGAACAAATTTTTTACCCTTATATCCGTACTGGCATTCATTTCGTGTAAAACTAACCAAAACAAAACTCAATCCGTGGAAGAAAAATATAAAACAATAGGAACCATTGAACGCTTTGATGCTGCATTGGACAATATCATTTCCAAAGATGCCAAAGCAGAAATTATTGCTGAAGGTTTTGAATGGAGTGAAGGACCCCTGTGGATTGAAAAACATCAAATGCTTTTATTTTCCGATGTGCCGATGAATACAGTTTACAAATGGACTGAAGAAAAAGGAAAAGAAGTTTATTTAAAACCCAGCGGATATACAGGAGAATTATCAAGTGATTGCAAAGAGCCGGGCAGTAATGGATTGACATTGAATAATGATGGCAATTTGGTTTTATGCCAGCATGGTGATAGAAAAGTTTCCAGGATGGATGCGCCACTTGACAAACCAGCGGCAAAATTTATTTCACTGGCAGACAAGTTTAATGGCAAAAGATTCAGTAGTCCGAATGATTTGGTATTTAACAGTAACGGAGAATTATTTTTTACGGATCCACCCTACGGTTTAAAAACACAGGATGATAGTGATCCTAAAAAAGAAATTTCATTTAATGGTGTGTATAAAGTAAAGAAGGACGGGACAGTAATCCTGTTGACAGATTCTATAACAAGGCCAAACGGGATTGCTCTTTTCCCGGGTGAAAAAAGATTACTGGTAGCAAATTCTGATCCGGATAAACCAAACTGGTATGTGTTTGATATAAATGGCGATTCATTAATGAATGGAAAAATATTTTACGGTACTGCAGGCTATGATAAATCATGGAGTGGTTTACCGGATGGCTTTAAGATTGATAAAAATGGAAATGTTTTTGCTACCGGCCCGGGCGGTGTTTATATTTTCAACAGTGAGGGAAAGAAATTAGGTAAGATACGGTTAAAGGATGCAGCTAGCAATTGTGCTTTATCTCCGGATCAAAAAATTTTGTATGTAACCAATGATATGTATGTGCTGAGGATAATAATGAAAGCCCTCTAAATCCCCCGAAGGGGGACTTTAAGATTGTGATTATTTAATTTTCTCTTTATTATAAAAAATATGAACCTCTACAAAACCAAAGCCGGTATTGTAATAGAAAAGGAAAATCAATTCTATTCAATTTCCAATGAAAACTGGGATAGTTTTATTAATGATGATTCTTTGTTTCAAAAATCAGAGCAACTTACTCAATCATTGCCTGCTACTACAGGTAATCTGCTAAAAGATATACTTGCACCTGTAGGTTCTAACCAGGAATTATGGGCCTGTGGTGTTACATACTTGAGAAGTAAAGTTGGCCGGCAGGAAGAAAGTAAATCATCAGGTGGTGCAGATTTTTATGCAAAAGTTTATGAAGCGGAAAGACCAGAAGTTTTTTTTAAATCCAGTCCCCATAGAATTGTTGGCACAAATGATTTTGTACGGATAAGAAAAGACTCTACCTGGGATGTACCAGAACCAGAGTTGACCTTAGTTGTTACCTCATCAGGAAAAATTATTGGTTACACCATCGGCAATGATATGAGCAGTCGGAGTATAGAAGGTGAAAATCCTTTGTACCTTCCCCAAGCTAAAACGTATGATAAATGTGCAGCATTGGGACCATGTGTTTATGTGACTGATAAACCTCTTGACAGTAACACAATGATTCAACTTGAAATTAAGAGAAATCAGGTAATTGTTTTTAAAGATAATATCGCTATCAGCCAGATGAAACGAACAGCAGAAGAACTAGTGTCTTTTGTTTATCGTGAATGTTCTTTTCCGCATGGTTGTTTAATTATGACCGGAACGGGGATTGTACCCGGAAGTGATTTCACTTTAAAAAGTGGCGATGAAATTAAAATTTCTATTGATGGAATTGGGGAATTGAAAAATATTGTTGAATAAAAACTCATTCATAGTAAACTTTAATACTCTTTGCCAATTGGCGGAGATGGGGGCTTAATAAATGACATTTATCATCATCTTACTCGCTATTGCATTACAGGTTTTTCTTTCTGTAAAAAAAGTAAGCCCGTTTATATCACTGATTTTTGTAGCCATACTTACTGGTTTGTGTTTGGGCATTCAACCGGGTGCTTTAATTAAAACAGTGGAAAAAGGAGTAGGTAGCACATTGGGTGGGTTAGCATTAATCATTTGTCTTGGAGCTATACTGGGAAAGATTTTAGGAATAAGCGGAGCTGCTGAACAAATCTCAGCAACACTTATTAAAAGTTTTGGACAAAAAAATATTCAGTGGGCAGTTTTACTCACCGGGTTTTTAATTGGCATACCACTTTATTATAATGCAGGTTTTGTCATTCTTGTTCCTTTGGTTTTTACATTAGCCAGAAAAACAGGACTGCCATTATTGTACATTGTTATACCGATGGCGGCTTCACTCAGCACCACACATTGTTTTTTGCCTCCCCATCCAGGCCCCGTTGTTTTGGTAAATGCATTTCATGCAAATATGGGAATGGTTCTTATTTATGGAATCATTATCGCTATACCAACAGTTATCATTGCGGGTCCTTTTCTTGGACGAATATTGCAAAGAATTAAAACAGATACGACTTCATTATTTTCAACTGAAGAAAATTCAGCAATAAAAAAATTACCCGGAGTATTTCCAAGTTTTATGATTGCATTGCTCCCGGTTTTTTTAATTACACTATCTGTACTTGCCAATACATTTCTTACAGAACCGTCTCTTTTTAAAACAACTATCTTATTTATCGGCGATTCAACAATAGCATTACTCGTTTCGGTAATTGCAGCTATTTACTTTTTTGGATTACGAAACGGGCATAAAATGGAAACGGTAATGAAATGGTTAAGCGATGCGATTGCTGGTATTGCTATGATTTTATTAATTATTACTGCGGGCGGCGTATTTAAACAAGTGCTGATTGATAGCGGCACTGGAGAATATATTGCATCCTTCAGTACAAAATGGCAAATGCCGCCATTACTATTTGGATGGGTTATAACGGCATTATTGCGAGTGGCAATTGGTTCTGCAACAGTTGCTGGCATTACTGCTGCAGGAATCGTTTCTCCTTTAGTAGTTTCTGGCGTTGTCTCACCGGAGTTGATGGTATTGGCAGTTGGTGCAGGCAGTGTATTCGGATCTCATATCAACGATTCGGGTTTTTGGATGTTCAAAGAATTTTTCAGACTAACACTTAAACAAACATTTCTTTCGTGGACAGTAATGGAAACTATTATTTCTATTTTGGGTTTACTAGGTGTTTTACTACTTGAACTGTTTATATAGTTTTTATGAAAAAAATATCTTCCATTTTATGTTTAATTGTTATTTGTATTATATATGTAAAATGCAACAGCAGCAGGCGGGCACAAACACACTCAGCTGCTAACAGCACATTAAAGGATGTTTATAAAGATTATTTTACAATCGGCGTTGCTGTTTCACCACAATCATTAAAAACAGATGAAGCAGGTTTAATAATTGAACAGTTTGGAAGTTTGACTCCAGAGAATGCAATGAAGATGGGACCTGTTCATCCGCAGGAAAAATTTTACAATTGGGCTGGAGGTGATTCGATTGCTGCATTTGCAAAACGAAATAATATGAAACTTCGTGGACATTGTTTATGCTGGCATAACCAGGTACCAGGTTGGTTTTTTACTGATTCATCAACGGTCCCAGCAAAACAAGTGAATAAGGAAGTTTTGTTATTGCGGTTGAAAGAACATATCACTTCAGTTGTTTCGAGATATAAAGGAACTATCTATGCATGGGATGTAGTGAATGAAGTGATATCTGATAAAGCAGATGAATATTTCCGCCCTTCATTATTTTACCAGATCTGCGGCGAAGATTATGTTGAAAAAGCATTTGAATATGCACATGCAGCAGATCCCAATGCATTATTATTTTATAACGACTATAATGAAATCTCTCCTGTAAAAAGAGAAAAAATTATTAAGATGGTTAAAGGGTTGCAGGCAAAAGGAATTCCGATTCATGGAATTGGATTACAGGCACATTGGGCAACCAATGAACCATCAGGCGAACAATTAGAAAAAACACTGGAAGATTTCTCAAAGCTTGATTTAAAAATACAAATTACAGAACTGGATATATCTGTGTATCCAAAACAACACGAATCAAGAGAAAGAAAAGCTTCGGATTATGATACCACGTTTACTCCTGAAAAAGAAATGAAGCAACAGCAGGTTTATCAAATGTGTTTTAAGTTATTCAGAAAATACAAAGAACATATTACGGGTATTACATTCTGGAACATTTCTGACCGCCACAGTTGGTTAGATAATTTTCCGGTAAGAGAAAGAAAAGATTATCCGTTATTATTTGATAAAAACTTAAAAAGGAAAAAAGCTTTTTGGGATGTAGTGAATTTTGATAGTGGCAAGCCCGAAGCAACAAAAGCTTTTTAAAATTATTTTATCTCTTCATATTCGATATAATCACCGGGTTTCTCCATTGTCTTTTTCGGTTGCTCAGGCTTTGTTGTTTGTTCTTGTTGTTGATTCATATGATCATTCATCCGCTCATTCATTTCCCGGAATCCCTTTTTTACCTGTTTGGTAGTACGATAAACAGGAACTATTACATCAAAAATAATTTTATAAGCCAGGTAAAACAGGAAGGCATAAAGTAGAATTCTAAAAACTGACATATGCAAATTTAAGGAGGGATTACAAAAGAGAGGCGTTTCTATAACTAAGGGGGCCATACTTTAAATAATTATTTACTTTTCATAAAATTTTGGCTGAAAGCCGCCACATCCTTACATTTGTGCCAGAAAGCTAGCAGAAGGGAACGAATTCGTTCCCTTCTTCATTTTCAATTCATGAATGAAGGCAAACAAATACAAGTTCTGGAAAAAATTATTGGTAGTATTATAGACGCTACACCCGGTATTTTCCTGGTAGAAATGAAGATGCTACCCGGTAATAATATTAAGGTGTTTGTAGATGGAGACAACGGCGTATCAATTGACAAATTAGTCAAATACAACCGCAGTTTTTACAAACAAATTGAAGAAAATGGCTTTTTCCCGGATGGCGATTTTTCATTAGAAGTTTCATCGCCAGGGCTTGATGAACCATTGATACTGCACCGCCAGTATTTGAAAAATATAAACCGGGATGTGGAAGTGGTAATGAAAGATGGAATTAAGTTAGAAGGGAAAATGGTGAGTGTACTGGAAAATGAAATAGTAATAAACGAAGAAAAAGGGAAAGGGAAAAAAAAGCAAACGATTGCTCACACCCTTCCTTATTCAGATATAAAATCAACTATAATAAAAATAAAATTTTGACGATTCAGCAGCAAGTTCCGGCAACCTGTAATTTGCGATCTGAAATTTTAAATCGAAAACGTTATGGCAAGTATCAATTTAATTGAAGCGTTTCAGGAATTTAAAGATGCGGAAAATATTGACCGCCCTACCATGATGAAAGTGGTGGAAGATGTTTTTAAACATTGCTTCGCAAAAAATATGGCAGCGACGAAAATTTTGATGTAATCGTAAATGCTGAAAAAGGCGATTTGGAAATCATACGTCGTCGTATGATTGTGGAAGATGGACAAGTAGAAGATCCATTAGCACAGATTGCATACAGCGATGCGGTAAAAATTGAACCCGATTTTGAAGTGGGTGAGGAATTATACCAGGAAATTGATTTGTTTGATTTTGGTCGCCGTGCTATTCTTGCTGCGAAACAAACACTGGCAAGCCGCATCAGCGATTTGAAGAAAAATGTATTGGCAAAAAAATATGGCGAACGGGTAGGCGATATTGTAAACGCAGAAGTTTACCAGGTTTGGAAAAAAGAAATTTTATTGCTTGACGAAGAAGGGAATGAATTGATATTGCCCAAAAGCGAACAGATACCACAAGACTATTTTAAAAAAGGAGAAAGCATCCGAGCTGTTGTAGCCAGGGTAGATATGAAAAATAATTCCCCGGTAATTATTTTATCAAGAACTGCCCCCGAGTTTCTGGCGAAATTGCTTGAAATAGAAGTACCTGAAATTTTTGATGGTTTAATTGTTATTAAAAAAATTGTTCGGGATCCGGGAGAAAGAGCAAAAGTTGCCGTAGAGTCTTTTGATGATCGTATTGATCCGGTTGGCGCATGCGTAGGTATGAAGGGAAGCCGGATTCATGGCATTGTTCGTGAATTAAAAAATGAAAATATTGATGTTATCAACTGGACAGCTAATACGCAGTTACTAATCCAGCGATCTTTAACACCTTCTAAAATTACCAGCATGGATCTGGATCAGGATAAAAAACATGCAAGTGTTTTTCTAAAACCCGATCAGGTTTCATTGGCTATCGGCCGCCGGGGTGTAAATATTAAATTAGCTTGTGAACTGACCGGATATGAAATTGATGTCTTCCGCGATAATGAAGGAGAAGTAGAAGAGTTTGATATAGACCTGGAAGAATTTAGCGATGAAATAGAACCCTGGGTAATAGAAGCATTAAAGAAAATTGGTTGTGATACCGGAAGAAGTGTTATGGCATTAACAGCAGAAGAGTTAGAACGCCGTACCGATCTTGAAAAAGAGACAATTGCGGAAGTAAGAAAAGTACTGGAAGAAGAATTTAAGCAAGAATAAAAAAGTGAGTTGTGAATTGCGACTAATTAATTACCCGCAATTCATCATTAACTCTAAGACAATCTAAAAAAACTGAATGGCAGAATTAAAACTACCGAGATTATTAGCAGCCGCCAAAGAATTTAACATTGGCCAGGATACGTTAATTGATTTTCTCATCGGCAAGGGGTTTCCAAAAGACGATTTGAAACCAACTTCAAAGATGACGGAAGAAATGTACCGTGCCCTGCAAAACGAATTTTCGAGTGATAAGGCAGCAAAAATAAAAAGCAATGCGGTCGATCTGCCAAAGGGTGGAATAGCCGAAGCCAAAAAGAAAAAAGAAGAAGAAGAAATTTATTTTGGTAAAGAAGGTAAGAAGATTGTTAAACAGGAACAGCCTGTTGTACCAGCAGAAGAAGTAAAGCCGGTGATTGTAAAGAAAGAAGAACCTAAACCAGTTGAAGAAATTACAAAAGTTGAATCTCCGGAAATAGAAGCTCCCAAAGTATTAGATAAAATCGATCTTTCTACCATCGACTCTTCTACAAGACCAAAGAAAATTATAAAGAAAAAGAAAGATGATGCCACACCGGCTGAAGAAGAGAAACCGGTAGAAGAGAAAAAATCAGGAAAAGCGGAATCAAAGAAAAAATCAAAAAAAGAAATTCAGGAAATACCCTTAATTGTTGAAAAAGCGGAAGACCCTATAGAGGAAGATGGACCTCGGGTAATAGAAAACATAAGAGCCGATAAATTAGAGGGCCCAAAAATTTTAGGTAAAATAGATTTGCCAATAGATAGCGATACGAGACCAAAAAAAGATGAGAAAAGAAAACGCAAACGTATTCCTATCGAGAAGAAAGATACTCCGCAACAGGACAACCGTGGCGGAAACAGGCCACAACAAGGTGGCGGATTTCAAAGAGGCGGCGGAGATAGAAGAGGTGCTGCACCAACCGGTACAGGTGCACCGCGTCGGGATCTTCGTGGTGGAACTAGTGGTGCAACCGGTGGAAGAAGAGAAGAGAAACAAATAGATGTAAAAGAGATTCAGGAAAAAATAAGACAGACACAAGCTAAACTTACCGGTGGCTCTGGTCGTGGTAAGAGTATGAAAGCAAAAATGCGCCGCGAGAAAAGAAATGAAATGGCAGAATCGATGGGCGAACAAGTGGATGATAAAAGATTGCAGCTTACAGAATTTATCAGTGTAAGCGAGTTGGCAAGTTTGATGGATGTAAGTTTTGCCGATGTAATCAGTAAGTGTATGGGTCTTGGTATCATGGTTTCTATTAATCAGCGTTTGGATGCAGAAGTGATTGAATTAGTAGCAAGCGAATTTGGATTCAACGTTGAGTTTATTGATATGGAAAAACAAATGGAGATGGAAGAATCAGATGACGAAGATGACGAGGAAGATCTTCAGCCACGTTCACCAATCGTTACCATCATGGGTCACGTGGATCATGGTAAAACATCATTGCTGGATTATATACGTAGAGAAAATGTTGTTGCTGGTGAAGCGGGTGGTATCACTCAGCACATCGGTGCCTACCAGGTTACTTTACAAAACGGGAAAGAAATTACATTCCTCGATACACCGGGTCACGAAGCATTTACAGCCATGCGTGCCAGAGGTGCCAAGGTTACAGATATTGCAGTAATTGTAGTAGCGGCAGATGATGCAGTAATGCCTCAAACACGTGAAGCAATCAGTCATGCTCAGGCTGCGAATGTGCCCATGATTTTTGCAATAAATAAAATAGATAAAGACGGAGCTAATTCTCAAAAAATTTACGAGCAACTTTCATCTATGAATATTTTAGTGGAAGCTTGGGGTGGTAAATTTCAAAGCCAGGAATTATCGGCTAAAAAAGGATTGAATGTTGACTTGTTATTAGAGAAAATTTTATTAGAAGCAGAGTTATTGGAACTTAAAGCAAACCCCGATCGTGAAGCAGTTGGTACAATCATCGAAGCATCATTGGATAAAGGCCGGGGTTATGTTGCTACTGTTTTAGTTGAAAACGGAACATTGAAATTAGGTGATCTTGTGGTAAGTGGTCAACACTATGGCCGTATCAAAGCCATGTTCAATGAAAGAACGAAGAAAGAAACAAAAGCAGGTCCTGCATCACCGGTATTAATTCTTGGATTGAACGGTGCACCACAAGCCGGCGAAAAGTTTAAAGTGTATGAAGATGAGGCCGAAGCAAAAGAAGTAGCAAACCGTCGTGCACAAATTTTACGAGAGCAGGGCATCCGGACTAAAAAACATATTACACTCGATGAAATAGGAAGACGCCTGGCACTTGGAAACTTTAAAGAGTTGAATGTAATTATTAAAGGCGATGTGGATGGATCGGTAGAAGCATTAAGCGACAGCTTACAAAAATTAAGTACGCAGGAAATTGTGGTGAAAGTAATTCATAAAGCAGTTGGTCAGATTACGGAGAGTGATGTTACGCTGGCAAATGCATCCGATGCAATTATATTAGGGTTCAACGTACGTCCATCATTACAGGCATCGAAGCTGGCAGAAAACGAAGCAATTGAAATAAAATTATATTCTATCATTTACAATGCCATTGAAGAAATTAAGAGTGCAATGGAAGGAATGCTGGAGCCAACCGTTCAGGAAAAAATTGTGGCGAATGTGGAAATACGGGAGGTGTATAAATTTGATAAAGCAACCGTTGCCGGATGTTATGTACGGGATGGTAAATTAAAACGTGATTCTAAAATCCGTCTTATTCGTGATGGTATTGTTGTATATCCGACAGCAGAAGGTGTAACAGCAGAGCTTGGCTCATTGAAACGATTTAAAGATGATGCGAAGGAAGTAGTGAGCAATATGGAATGCGGATTAACTATAAAAAATTACAGCGATTATAAAGTGGGTGATGTGGTAGAGGCTTATGAGCAGGAAGAAGTGAAAAGAACATTGTAAGCCGAAAGCTTTAAGACAAATACATTTTTTGCTTGCAGCTTGAAGCGTAATACTTGAAGCTTCTCCCAAAACTTTTGTTAAATACCCTAACAGTGGCTGATAAACAGGGTAACTGAATTTATTTTTGAATTTATGCGAAACTTAAAAAATATTCTGACTGCATTTTCTTTGTTGTTTTTGTTTGCAAACTCAACAAATGCACAACCTCTAAAAG
This sequence comes from Bacteroidota bacterium, assembly GCA_031362085.1. Lineage (GTDB taxonomy): Bacteria > Bacteroidota > Bacteroidia > Chitinophagales > Chitinophagaceae > VBAR01. The sequence goes on from JANLSA010000450.1 coordinate 18,345, forward strand.
TAGTAGCCGATAAAGTGATTGCTGTTGTTGGCGACAGAATCATTCTTTATTCTGATATAAGAAACTCGATTCTGGATGCACAACGCCAGGGTGCGGAAGTGCCGCCGAATGCTGAATGCGTTTTATTGGAGCAGGCATTGGTTTCGAAAGTACTGATGATACAGGCAGAAAAAGATTCATTGCCGGTAACAGATGAGGAAGTAGAAGCAGAATTGGAACAAAGAATACGGTATTTCGTTGGTCAGGTTGGCACCATCGAGGCATTGGAAGAAATGGCGGGTAAAACAGTTTATCAGATAAAAGATGATGCAAGAGAAAGTGTAAAAGAAAGAAAGCTGGCAGAGGCTATGCAACGGAAAATTGTGGAGAAGGTGACCATAACACCCAACGAAGTAAAAACATTTTTTGAAAAACTTTCGAAAGACAGTTTGCCATTTTTCGAATCGGAACTGGAAGTAGGTCAGATTATTTCATATCCCAAACCAAGCCGGGATCTGGAAAAATATATTATAGATGAAATGAATAATTACCGCCGTCAGTTATTGAACAAGACAGCAACATTTGATCAAATGGCAAAACGGTTTTCCGAAGACGAAGGAACAAAAGACAGAGGCGGATTATTTCAAATGAACAGAGGTGATAAAGGAGTTGATCCTGTTTTTCTCTCTACCGCCTTTCGCCTTAAAATAGATTCTATTTCACCTCCGGTAAAATCCAAATTCGGTTTTCATATTATACAGATGATAGAACGTAACGGAGACGAAGCTACTGTAAAACATATATTACGTTTTGTACCCATCACCGATTTAGAAATGGGACAATCCAGACAGAAATTAGATACAGTACGTACTAAAATACTGGCAGGCAAATTAGAATTCAACGAGGCAGCCTTGAAATACAGTGATGATGAATCAGTAAAATTTTCAAGCCCCTTCTTCAAAGCACAGGATGGTTCTACCTATGTTACCATCGATCAATTGGATAAAGATGTGGTGGCACAAATAACAAAAATGAAAGTTGGCGATATTTCGTTACCCATGAACTTTGAAGATGAACGGAAAAAGAAAGGTGTAAAAATTATTTATTTTAAAAGCCGCACCGAACCACACCGCATGAACATGAAAGATGATTACAGCCGGATTTCTCAAATGGCATTGGAGCAAAAAAAATCGAAGGTGCTAGATAAATGGTTTAAAGAAAAACTACCTGCAAACCATATTGAAGTTGCAGACGAAAACAGAGCATCTTGCAGCAACCTGGAAAAATTATTAGGCAAGGAAATAAAAGGGTTTTAAAAGAATCTTTTTTTAAATATTTTACAAACCCCGCTGAATGGCGGGGTTTGTTGTTTGTCGAATATTATTAAAACCAACCACTGCAAAAAAACAGGAATGATTACCTTTCCAGTAGATGAAATAAAAAGTTCAATAAGCGATGATGTTTTTTTTGTAAAATATTTCTATAACCATGTTTACAAATTTATTTAAAGAACAGGTAGCTATTATCACCGGAGCGGGGCAGGGCATTGGTTTTGAAATTGCCCGGCAGCTTTCTGCTAATGGAGCATCCGTATTGCTGAATGACATAGATAAAAATCTTGCACAACAGGCTGCTTCAAAAATTTCGCAGAAAGGTATTTGTCATCCGATGGCGGGTGATGCTGCAGATGTAAATTTTATAAGGAGCATGGTAGATGAAGCGGTTAATCGTTTTGGCAAACTCAGTATTGCTATTGCCAATGCGGGCATTACTTTGTATGGCGATTTTTTTGAATACAAACCAGAAACTTTACAACAAGTGATGAATCTGAATCTTGGCGGTAGTTTTTTCTTAGTGCAAGCCGCTGCTACGCAAATGAAAAAACAATTAGGCGGCGGAAGTATTTTATTAATGTCGTCTGTAACCGGACACCAGGCACACCGGAATCTTGCTGCTTATGGTATGACCAAGGCTGCACTTGAAATGCTCGCCAAAACACTGGTAATAGAATTATCTCCATTTAATATTTCCATCAATGCAATTGCACCAGGTGCAACCAAAACCGAACGAACCACTGAAGATCCTGACTATGATAGAATATGGAGTGGCATAACACCCATTGGCAAACCAGCAACAGTAGCAGATATTGCTAATGCAGCTTTGTTTATGATATCACCTGCATCAAGACATATTACCGGGCAAAGCCTTATTATTGATGGGGGCTGGACATCGGTGAGTCCTTCGCCTTATGATTAATGAAGTTCTTTCTGTCGGTATGCCGAAGATGAAATCAATACTCATTAGTTTAAAAATTGAGTAAAAAAAATTCATACTGCACCCCTACCTTTGCGCCTTCAGATGAGCGACCCGATAAAACACGAATGCGGTCTTGCATTCATACGACTTCGTAAAAACTTCTCTTACTACCAGAAAAAATATGGTACCGTAATGTGGGGGCTTAATAAGCTGTACCTGCTGATGGAAAAACAACATAACCGGGGACAAGATGGCGCCGGTATTGCATCTGTAAAATTAAATGTAGAACCCGGCTATCCTTTTATGAACCGGATGCGCAGCAATGCACCGCAGGCCATTGCCGATATTTTTCAAAAAGTGGGTAAAGAAGTTGAAGAGCTGGAGGAGTATCATCCCGATATAAAAAAACATCCCGGACTTATGAAAGGGCATGTAAATTTTTTGGGTGAGTTACTGTTGGGGCATCTGCGTTATGGCACGCAAGGAAAAAATAAAGTAGAATACTGTCATCCGTTTATTAACCGGGATACCATTCCCTCACGCAACCTTGCATTGGCAGGAAATTTTAATTTAGTTAACACCGATGAACTTTTTTCTCTGATTGGTAAAGAACCGACAGACACCATGCGTTTCAGCGACCTGGCTGCTATGATAGAATTAATGCATGTATTTCTATGTAAAGAAGATGATCAGTCGCCGGAGAAAATGGATATTAAAAAAGTGTTGAAGAAAACTATTTCAAAATTTGATGGCGGTTTTCATGTAGCAGGTATGACGGGCAGCGGAATTGGTTTTGTTTTTCGTGATGCACACGGCATCCGCCCTTCGTATTATTATATAAATGATGAAGTGGTAGTGGCTGCAAGTGAACGGGCTGCTATCCGTACCTGTTTTCATGTAGGCGAAAATGAAGTAATGGAATTAATGCCCGGTCAGGCCTTGATTGTAAATGAAATTGGTGAAATAGAAATATCACAGATACTGGAACCTAAAGAAAGAAAAGCATGCAGCTTTGAAAGGATCTATTTTTCCCGGGGTAGCGATGAAAAAATTTATAAAGAAAGAAAAGCGTTAGGATTTAATTTAAGCGAGCCGGTGCTGAATGCAATTGATCATGATTTAAAAAACACTATTTTTTCTTTTATCCCAAATACAGCAGAAACGGCTTTTTATGGAATGGTAAAAGGGATGGAACAATATTTAAACAAAGTAAAAGTAGAAAGAATCTTAAGCTGGGGAAAAGAATATGATGAAGAGAAGCTGACCGAAATGATTAACCGCCGCATCCGCATTGAGAAAATAGCAATCAAAGATGTGAAGATGCGAACCTTTATAACCGAAGATGTAAGCCGCAATGAATTGGTACAACATGTTTACGATATTACCTATGGTACCGTTCGCCCCGGTATTGATACATTAGTTGTGATTGATGATTCAATTGTCCGTGGCACCACACTCAAAGAAAGTATTATACGCATGCTTTCCCGGTTGCAACCGAAAAAGATTATTGTTGTTTCCTCATCACCACAAATACGCTATCCCGATTGCTATGGAATTGATATGAGCAAGATGGGTGAGTTCATTGCTTTTAATGCAGCCGTAGAATTGGCAAAAGAAAATAATAAGATGGAATGTATGAAGGAGCTGTTGAATAAATGTAAAGAATTGCAACGCGGCAACCAATTAGAAACTGAAAATGTAGTGAAGCAGTTTTATAAATTATTTACGACCGACGAGATTACAAAAAAAATTGCGCAGCTCATTACGCCACCAGATTTAAAAATCCCGGTTGAAGTCATTTTTCAAACAATTGAAGATTTGCATAAAGCTTGTCCCAATAACCTTGGGGATTGGTATTTTACAGGCAACTATCCTACACCCGGCGGTATCAAGGTAGTGAACCGTGCATTTATAAATTATATGGAAGGGAAAAAAGTAAGAGGGTATTAATTTTTTTTGATTTCAGACCTGCCTGCCGGCAGGCAGGTTGCAGATTTTAAATTTAACTTCACAGTATGAAGACTCTGATATTAGTTCGTCATGCAAAAAGCGATTGGGCCGATTCATCGCTTACGGATTTTGACCGGCCACTAAATGAGCGGGGAAAAAGAGATGCTCCTTTGATGGCCCAGCGGTTATTTGATAAAAAAATAAAAATTGATCTGATAATCGCAAGCCCGGCAAAACGGGCAGCCAAAACAGCAAAAATATTTGCTGAAACACTGAGCTTTAAAAAGGACAATATCATTTACAAGCCGGAATTATATTTAGCGGGTTCAGAAGTTTTTTATTCAGTTGTTGAAAATGCAACGAGTACTACTGATTGTATTGCCCTTTTTTCTCACAACAACGGCATCACAGATTTTGCCAACATGCTCACCAATTCCAGGGTTGATAATATTCCCACCTGTGGCGTATTTGCTATTCAACTAAAATTGAACAACTGGAAAGATTTCAGGAATGCAGAAAAAGAATTTTGGTTTTTCGATTACCCCAAGAATTCTGTGTAAAGTGCAGGATTAATTCTTGTAACGAGTTTCCCCACAAAATCTTTTATTATTTTTTTAAACTCCGCATCATGATAATCGGGAAAGGATGTGTATGAAAAATTTTTTCCTTTTTCAATGGCTTCCAGTAGCGAAAAATTTTGCTGATCGATACATAAAGCCTTCCCGGATTCTGATAAGTACTTTCCAATATATTCCTGTTCCGGTTGCCCCGGTGTAGGAATTAAAATTGATTTCTTTTTCAACTTCGCAATATCCATTACAGTGCTATACCCACTCCGGCTTATTACAAATTCTGCCTGTTCCATTTCTTTGTTTAATTCTTCTGCAGGTAAATAATTATAAAATTTTATGGTGTTGGTGGATGGAATAAAATTTGTGGCTGTCAATAAGCCCCGGACTACAGATGCTGTTCCATTATGCTGTGAAATTTTTTGTACAATCATATTTTCAAGAATACTACGTTGCGGTTCCGGGCCTGAAAGCACAACAAGGATATGATTTTTTTGTTCTTGAATTCCGGTAGAATGAAACCGGGATAATAATCCCAGGTAATGAACCGGGCGTTTTGGTAATTTATCCGGATGAGATAATTTACCTGCAAGGTTGTTTTCACTTTTTTCATCAGGCACCCAGCAAGCTTGAAATTTTCTGATATAAGCGTAATTTATTTTTCGTAGTATGCTATCAAAAAAACCACCTAAGCCTGTTTTTATTTGCAGTTGATGTGTTATAAATACATTGTAAACTTTCTTATTGAAAAATCCGTATCGGTTATCGGAAATAACAGCATCAAATTCCAATGCTACATTTTTTATTTTAAGCCACCTGTTTTCATAACTTATAATATCCAGCATTTTTGGAATCTGGCCTATCAATCTAAAAAAAAGCCCAGTCTTGGTTTTTGAATACTTAATATTATAGCCCGTTAAATCAAGGATTGTTATATCAGGAAATTCTTTTGCCAGTAATTTATGCTGTATACCATCACCAGCAATCCACACATCGCATTCATTTACCAATAACTCACGAATGATAGGAATACAGCGGGTGGCATGACCTAAACCCCAATCGAGCGGAGCAATAAGAATGCGTGGTTTTCGCAAGGAATTTTCGCTTATAGCATCATTCATGGAAAATATTATCTTTTTTTTTGTGGTGGTTATACTAAATTGTCTCTAAAATAGTTTTAATTTAGTTATTCCGGTTTTTATCCGGCAAATTTATGAAAGCATCACTTAAAATAACAGCATCTGTAATAATAGTTATCCTGTTTGTTGCCACATCCTGCAGCCGTAATTATTATTCGGGGAATGGAAAATTTAAAAGTAGCCAGTGTGGCTGCCCGGGAACAAAGGGATAATAAGATTTTAATGACTAACTGCAATGAAAGCAATAAACCGAGAAATATTGGTTGTAGTAAAACATGATTTTGTAAGCCAATCAGCGATTGAAAAGGAAATGGAAGGGCTAAACGAAATTTGTACAGTCATCGAATCCGCTAAAAATTTTTGTACTGCACATGAATTGGTAAACCGCAACCGCATTACTCAAAACAAAAAGAAAATTTTAAACGCAATTAAATATTCCGAACTGAAACCATTCTTTTTTTTAATAGCTAAGAATTAGTTTAATTTTTTCAGAGCATCACCCAGATTTTCCAGCATTTCACTAATCTCTTCTTTTTTACAAGTACCAACACTTAAGCGATACCAGGGATTATTTATATCGCTTCCAAATGCATAAAAAGGAACAATAGCAAGTTTTGCTTCATTTAAAAGATAAGCCGTTACCTCAGCTTGTGTGTTTAACGTTTTCCCTTCTGCATTTTTCTTACCTGCTAAATCAATTTTGATAGTAAGATAAATTGCTGCTTCCGGCGCAATAGCATCTACATTATATCCAGCCTCTTTCAGTTTTATAATTCCATCATATATTCTGTGTAGTCGTATTTCGATTTCTTTTTTAAAATGAATAAGATACTGATGGATGCTTTCATTGTTACCCAAATAACCGGCAACTGCTTTTTGTTCAGCCATAGGTGCCCATGCACCCACATGCCCGAGAATTGCTTTCATTTTTGAAATAATATTTCCAGGCCCCATACTCCAACCCACTCTTACACCTGTGGCAGCAAATACTTTACTGATTGCATCAATAAATACAGTGTAATCTTTCATTGCCGGTCTTAAAGAGACGGGGTTGTAATGTTTAATTTCTCCATAAGTCAGATGCCAGTACATCTGATCAAACATGATATATAATTTTTTTTCACCGGTATCACGTCTTGCATTTTCTGCTAACACTAAATCACATATCGCTTCTAATTCTTCTTTTCTAAATGTAGTGCCTGTTGGATTTTGCGGCGAGCATAACGAAATCAATACGGCATCTTTAATAAAAGGTCGGATATCGTTTGCAGCGGGCATAAAATTATTTTCTGCAACCGTATCAATTACGATATGCTCCCCTTCTACAAAATGGGTGTAATGATTATTATTCCAGGATGGGGTGGCATAAATAATTTTATCGCCTTTATCGCAGATAGCTCTGAATGTTGCATAGATCAAAGGACGGCCACCCGATGCAACTAATATTTCATTTAAGCCATAATCCAATGCTTCCGTTTTCTTTATGAAGGATGCAAGGGCTTCGCGTAAATCAAGATTGCCTTCTGCTGCAGGATAATTGGTAAAATGATTCCGGTATGCTGCTACGATTGCATCTTCTAATTCTTTTGGTATTGGAAAAACTGCCGGATCAAAATCGCCAACGGTAAAATTAAAAATACGTTCACCCTGTCTTATTTTTTCACGTATCTCGCCACCCAATTTTACAATTTCGGAACCAATCAATGTTTCAGAAAGATGCGACAGCTTCATTTCGGTCTTGTTTTTTTAAAAAGAATAAAATAGTAAAGAGACAAATGTAAGCGGATTGCAGCAAATCGATCCGACTTATGGTCTGTAATCTAAATTGACCGGTGGTAATTTGTCTTCGGAATTATTAAACTAATTTAACGGCTGAATTTTTCCGCATTTTTCCGGACTCTTAAGTCACGGATAAAAACAAAAACATGAGAAAAATATTTTTTACTTTATTATCTGTATTTTTTCTGTTACAATTACAAGCCCAGGATCCGGTTGCAGTTTTTAACAGGCACCGCGACAGTATTCCGTCTGAGCAGATTTATTTGCATTTTAATAAACAGGCTTATGTTGCCGGAGAAACAATTTGGTTTAAAGCATATACCTATGCGGCCGGAATGATTCAACCCGTAAGTACAAATCTGTTTGCTGAACTACTTAATGAAAGAGGTGAAATTATTCAATCACGAAGATTGGCTGTTTTAAATGGTTTAGCTGTTACAGGCCAATTTATACTGCCGTTAAATGCTGCACAAGGAATTTATTTTGTAAGATCATGGACTAATTATACTCGGAATTTAGATCAATCTTATGTTTTTAAGAAAGGGATACCGGTATTTAATCCAGCTAATACAGCGTCATCAACAATACAAAATAATCCAGGCTATAGTTTTGAGTGGTTTCCTGAAGGGGGTAAACTGGCTAGTGGTGTAGATAATGTAATTGGTTTCCGATGTCTTGATAAACAATTGCAACCTGTAAAAGTGAATGGCAATTTGCTTGATTCAAAAGGAGCAAGTCTTGGAACATTTGCTACTAATAAATTTGGACTGGGATATTTTAGCATAACTCCTGCAAAAGGAGAAAAATATTTTGGAGAAGTACAGTTGCCGGATAACAGTAAACAGAAATTTGAATTACCGGCTGCTTTTGATCATGTTGTCGTATTATCTGTTGTCGATCATGAACTGGGAAAATTATTTACAATACTCACCCCTCCGGGTAATGCCGATAACCCGAAAGAAGTAACGCTGCTTGCCGTAATGAACAATAACATTGTACTGAATACTAAAATTGCAATTAAAGATAACCAGGCTCAGGCTTTAGTAAGTAATGAAAAACTAAATGAAGGAATCATACGACTGATGATTTTTGATGCCGCTAATAATTTACTGGCACAACGTGCAGCTTATATTTCAACAGAAAACAGTAAAGTGCCGGTGGAATTAAAAACGAATGAATTCGGAACAACCTCCAAAGCAATCAATCGCTGGAGTTTTGTTTTGCCAGAAGGTGTTGAAGGACAATTTTCCATTTCAATAACTGATGCGGACAAAGAACTTGTTTCAAAAAATGAGGATAATATTATTTCTTCCTTGTTATGGCAGGCAGGTAGTTCAAATTATCTTGCCAACACCCAGGTAAAAGATGATGAAGTAAAAGATATGATAATGTTTACCGGCAACTGGTTTGATGAAAACTGGGGGGCATTTGCAAAAATGAAAAAACCAGACATCAGCGATGAATTGCATTTGCCCATGAAAGGAAAATTATTTGAAACCGGAAATAATAAACCGGTATCACAGGGGCAATTGAATTTTTTGGTAAAAACAAAAGACTCTTTAAGTAAAGAATATAATGTGCCGGTAATGAAAGATGGCAGTTTTAAATTATATGAACTGGTATTTGAAGATACAGCCCGTATTTATTATCGTTGGAAGGGAGCAAAAAATGAAAATGCAATTGCAACCGAACTGGAGCTTGAGAAAGAAACCAATGAATATGGGTCTTTATTAAAAAACATTTCAATGGAGCCTTATCTACTTTTGAAAAAACCCTTGTTACAGGATGCTTCTGCAATTGCCATGGCACCAAAGCTTATTGAAAATGTAAAAAGTGAAATGAAACTGGCTAACAGCATAACTGCAAAAGTTCAATCAACTACAACTGAAAAAAATACAGGCAATTCAAAAGATGTAAACAAGCGTTACACCAGTGGTGCCTTTAGCAGCATGGGGAACACACGGATGATAGATTTATTAAACAACCCTCCGAATAACAAGAGTGGAAATGTTTTTGATTTTGTTACGGGACAAATTAGTGGATTAACAATCGAAAAATCGGGAGGACGTTATACATTAAGAACAGTACGGGGTTCCTCTACTTTGGAAGTACTAAGAGGTAATAGTAGTGGACAAGTTGCAGCAAAGGTTTTTCTGAATGAATCTGAAACTACCACGGATGCCATTGCCAGAATTTCTGTGGATGATATTGCATTGGTTAAGTTTTTTCCCACCGGGGCAATTAGTTTACCGGGCATTGGCCTTTCAGCAGTATTTTGTGTTTATACAAAAAAAGTTGAAGATTTGGGAACAACTGATAATCGCTATTTCAATAGTATTGTATTTCCGGGGTACGATGCAGTTAAAAAATTTCCAATGCCGGATTATTCAGTGGATGATATAAAAAAACCGGATAACCGAACTACATTATACTGGAAACCTGATATTACACTATTTGATAATAACCGGGAAATTAAAGTCAGTTTTTATAACAGTGATAACGCAAAACGTTTTCATGTGGTGCTGGAGGGAATAACTACTGACGGAAGGTTAGTAAGCTTTGAAAAAATCATAGAATAAGAAAAACGGGGCCACTAATGCCCCGTTCAATTTTATTTGCTTACTCAATTTTTTTATAATCCTTAAACAAATTCACTTTAGTTCCTTCCACCTGTTGGCGATAAGCTGCCCATTTTACAGTATAGAAAGTATTTATTTTTTCAAGAATATCTTTTACTGCTTTCTCAGCATTATTAATTAATGTTTCTACCTGAGATCCCGGAGCTACTTGTTTACTGCCGATAGATTGTTGTGCTGTTTGCAATGCTGTCATTACGGTTATTTCAAACGGACTTCTTGACAATCCCTGTTTATCGCTTGTTTTTCCATTTATCAATTCACGTATTGTTTTTATTTCATCCTGAAGTTTAGTTGTTGTTTTTCTTAATGAATCAATTTCTTTTCCTTCAACACCTTTTAGCTGTGTTTGCATTTTAGTTAGTAATTCATCGCTTTCTGTAAGTTGATCCATTCCAGTTGTTAATTTATCTGCAGCCTTTTTTAATCGATCATACATTTTACGTTGAGCCAATTTTATATCATTCCGATTTCCCAACCGTGGGTCATCTTTTACATTTATTAAAGTAGAATCAGAACTTCTCGAGTAGGTCATTACTAATTTATAGGTGCCCGGTAAAACGGTAAATCCTCCCGGCTCTGGTGCACCCGGTAATGGTTTTGGTGAGCCCGGCTGACGAAATCCTTTTTCTTCCATGCCCCAATAATTTCTATTAAAGCCTGAATCTACTGACCAGCGTAATGTTCTTATTAATTCATTATTTGAATTATAAATTCTAACCATTGCGCTATCGGTTCTTCTGCCCCCACCCGGCCCGCCTTGACCAGATCCACCACCTCCAAAACCACCTCGTCCTCCACCACCGCGGTTTCCACCACCTTGTTGCCCTGCTACAGGTTGTTCAGCAGTAGCGGGAGTAGTTTGTTGTTTAGCAGCAGTATCTTGTTTTGGTTTATTTATAAAAAAAGAAACAGATGCCCCTCGTTTTCTATTTTCGGCATCATATAAACCATAAGTACTCCACTCATATCCTGTTGCCGCTTTGTATTGTGCTTGTATTGCATCTGGAGATGTAAATAAAGTAACCGGGTTTGTAAATTTCATTCCTTTATTTGCTGCCACTTTTCTTAGCGGACGAATATCATCCAATACCCATAATGCTCTGCCAAATGTTGCAATCACTAAATCAGCTTCACGTTCTTGTATGGCAAAATCAAAAGTAGAAACCGAAGGATAACCATTTTTAAATTGTTCAAACGAATTTCCATTGTCAAAACTTATCCATAAACCATTTTCGGTACCAACAAATATTAAATTTGGTTCAGTTGGATCCTGTTGCACACAAAGAGCATAACCCTTTACTTTATTTTCATCAATCATTCTTGTCCATGTTTTGCCATAATCTGTTGTACGAAAAATATAAGGTTTCATATCGCCACGTCTGTAATCGTTGGCTACAACAAAAGCTTCACCTGCATTATATACAGATGCTTTTACCTGTGGAGTCCAGCAACCTGTTGGCATTCCGGGAATTTTTCCACGGAAGCTTGTCCATGTTTTTCCACCATCTCTTGTCAGTTGTACATTGCCATCATCGGTGCTTACCCAAATCGTTCCCTGTTCTTTTGCTGATGGTTCAATTGAAAGAATACTGCAATGTGTTTCTGCTCCTGTAATATCTAATGTTAATCCACCCGTATTTTGAAAGGCGGCAATTTTTATTGAATCATTGGAAGTAAGATCAGGTGATATAATTTCCCAGGTCACACCTTTATCATTACTCTTATGTACGTATTGACTGCCGAAATAAATTGTTTTTTTATCAAAAGGATCTTGTGCAATAGCAGAGTTCCAGTTAAAACGTAATTTAATTGTTGGATCTAATGCCGGCGGTTTTATAAACCAACTTTCACCTGTTTTCCAATTTCTTCTACCTACACTTCCACCCTGGCTCTGACTATAAACCCAACTTGCATCTTCCGGATCGGTCATTGCATCAAAACCATCGCCACCACCTATGTTGTTCCAATAATAATTTCGAATGCCACCATTTGTCCAGGTGTAAGCAGGTCCGAGCCAGCTACCATTATCCTGCATACCGCCCATTACATTGTACGGAATTTCATTGTCAACATTTACATGATAAAATTGACCCACTGGAATTTTTTCATCAAACACCCATATTTTACCCCGATCTCTTGAAATGCCGATACCGCCATCATTACCTTCAATAATCAGGTTTGCATCTTCGGGATTAATCCACCATGCATGATGATCCGGATGAATTCCTGAATAGGGAATCATTGTTGAAAACGATTTACCTCCATCTTCACTAAATGTGATGGTTGAATGCACATCATAAATCCGGGTTTCATTTTTTGGATCTACATAAATTTCCTGGTAATAAAAAGGCCGATCTGTTATTTGAGCCGCATCACTGTTAACCAATGTCCATTTAAAACCACCATCTTCACTTTTATACAAACCATTTTTTGTTGCTTCTATTTTTGCATATACCCGGCTTGGCATACTGCGGCTAAAAGCAACACCGATTCTTCCCAATTGCCCATCGGGCATTCCATCATCTTTGCTTAACTGCTTCCAGTTTTTACCACCATCTACTGTAATAAATAAACCGCTCCCTCTACCACCGCTTTTTAAATCCCATGGTGTTCTTCTGAATTGCCACATGGCAGCTATCAGTTTATTGGGATTGGATGGATCCATAATTAAATCGGCACAACCAGTAGTATCATTTGCATACAAAATTTTATTCCAGGTTTCTCCGCCATCGGTTGTTTTAAAAACGCCCCGATCAGGATGCTCTGCATAAGGATTACCAATTGCTGCTGCATACACGGTATTGGGATTTGTTGGGTCAATCACTACACGATGAATACAAATGGTTTTATCCAGCCCCATCTTCTTCCACGATTTACCTGCATCCAAACTTTTATAAATGCCACCCCCAAGATTCAATGAGTTTCTTGGATTGCCTTCACCCGTACCCACCCAAACAACCGACGGATTGGATTGCTGTATAGCAATAGAACCAATATTCTGAATTGGCTGTTCATCAAATACAGGTGTCCATGATTGTCCACTGTTTTCTGTTTTCCATACACCACCACTTGCTGCGCCAACATATACAATATTTGGATTGGCTACCACTGCATCAATAGAAGTGATACGGCCGCTCATACCGGCGGGTCCGATATTGCGGGGCTTAAGATTTTTAAATTGATCAAGAGAAACCTGCCTGCCGGCAGGCAGGTCTTTTTGTGCTGGAATAAAAAGGCATAGAAATAATGCCGGTACCAATGAAAATAGTTTTCTCATATATGTGTTTTGTTTTTGGAACGCTAAACTTACTGATAAGATGCGGAGCAGCAAAAATTGTTTGGGTCAGGGGTGAATATGGGGGAGTAGTGGAAACAAAGAACCCCTCTTGTTTTAAGAAGGATTCTTTGCAAATTAAATAAGTATTTTATTATTCATATTTAAAAATGGAGTCAATTTTTTCACTGATTCTGATAGCAGTTGTATCCTTATTTGACCCAATTAACTTAAACTCATCTTCATTTTTTAAAACTAGGATTATGTAATATCTTCTATATGCCATCCAAAAACCACCTGAGTAATAATTTGACTTAGCAGAGATTTTTTGCACTTCATCAAAATCTATTACTTTTTTCTTTTTAAAAGGAGACAAAAAAATATTTGGATAAACTGTAATTTTCCTTTGTTTAATATCAATATGAACTGTATTGTAAGTTCGTAATTCTGAGATAATAAAAAAAACCATTACTCCAACAAGTAAAAAGAAAATAAGATTTATTGTTGTTTCATTTTGAAAAGTAAGTCCATAAGCCGAGACAAAAATTCCCACAAAATTCATTAAAAAAGAATAACTAAAATAATATGGTTGAATTATGACGAGCTCATTTTTGATTTTTATTTTTGGATCAAATGTTTTTAATTCTTTAAACTCGTCAAGTTTTTCTTGAAATTCGGTCATTGTAAAAATTTGATTTCTGAGATCAAATATCAGAAACAAAAGCCATTCTCATCACAAGAATAGCGTTTGCTCATTATATAAGAAATTTATCAAAATGCTTTCAATGTCTTCACTTCCTGTTTTACATCCGAGCTTTCTGGATACAAAACAAATTTTACCATATTGTTTAAAGTAAGATACTTTTTAGCTGCGGATTGAACTCGTTCTACTGTCAACTCATCAACCTTTTGTTCATAATCTAAAATATTTTCAGGATTGTTTTGATCTATAAATGCAGTTGATAGCCCGGTAAGCCAGTAATCATTGCTTTGCAGATTAACATGATATTGTTTTTTCCATGTCTCTTTTACCTTATCCAAATCTTTCTGTTCGATACCTTTTTCCTGTGCATCTTTTATCAAATTGATCAATGCTGTTGTAAGCTTTTCTACATTTTCAGGACCGCAGGGCATTGTGGCTACAATATTATAATGTGAATAGGGCCTTTTAATAATTGAGCCGCCCATGCCTCCGCCATAAATACCGCTCATTTCTTCACGCAGTTTTTCAATGATTCGGATATTCATTACTTCCATCAATGCAGCAAGATTCATATTTTCTTCGCGGCTATATTCTGTTTCGCCTTCAAATTGTAAGTTGATATAACTTTGTTTTTCTTTTCCACGTTTTAAATTTCCTTCCGTAAATCCTTTTATCAAACGGATTCCATTGTCTTTATATTTATTTTCTTTTGGTGTGGCTGGTAAAGAACCAATGTATTTTTCTAATAGCGGTTTCGCAGCATTTACATCTATATTACCTACAAAGGTGAAGTGCATGCCATAGGCATTTCCGAAAATAGTTTTATAAATTTCAAATGTCCTGTCGAGGTTTATTTTATCAAAATCTTCTGAAGCAGGTACACCATCTGCCCAGGGGTTATTATTGTATTTTATTTTACTCATCGTATCCTGGTACCATGCCTGTGGATTTTGTTTCAGAAACTGAAGCTGAGCTTTGTTGCCCGAAATAAATGCTTTGAATAAACTTTCATCTTTTCGTGGCGATGTAAAATAAAGATTGAGCAATTGCATATATGTCTCAAAATCTTTTACACTACTTCTTCCTTCAATTCCTTCATCATGCGTATTTAAATAAGGGGTTACAGAAAGTGTTTTACCCGACAAAAATTTTTGAAGATCTGTCGGCGACATATCTTTTACTCCCATCTGATCTGCAATGGTGGCAGCATATTGAGCATTAAATTTATCAGCAATATCAAAATTATGATAACCACCCCAACGCCAGGCATCCATTTGTATTTCATCATTTTTAAAAGTTGTTGGCTTAATCGTTATCGTAACACCATTGCTTAATGTAAGGTTAGTCGTTCCTAATTTTTCGTTTTTTGTTTCAGCCGTAATTTTTCCAGCTTTCATTTCAGCATTACCTAATGATGATGCAACCGCTTTTTCTTCATAAGCTTTTACCGGTTTTAATGTAGCTGCAATCACCGATTTTAAAAAAGTAGTATTATCGGGCAGCTTATCTTTCATATTGGCAGGAGCCTGAATCATGGCAAATGCATTGTTTGCTGAGGGCATTTTTTTAGCAATGGCATTTATTTCTCCAAGTGTTACGGTTGGTAAAATTTGTTGCAAAAATTTATATCGATGTTCCGGACCAGTTATAGGTGAGCCCTGTAAAAAATTATTTACATAGCCTGAAACAATTTGCCCCGATTGCGATTTATCCTTTTCATTAAATGCTTTTTCTGCTCCATTTAACAAGCTGGCTTTTGCCCGGTCCATTTCTGTTTTTAAAAAACCATAAAGCCTTGCACGGTTTGTTTCAGCCATCAATGCATCGATTGCTTCCTGGGCAGAACCTTCTCCGAGAACTGCAACCGAATTGAATGTAGTATATCCGCGGATAAATTGCTGGCTACCTGTATTGGCAAAAAGAAAAGGAGGGTTTTCTTTTTGTGTCAATTCTGACAACCGCTGATTAATAAGCGAACTCACCAATCCTTCAACAATTGATTCACGATAAGCAGCCCAGGTATTAATTTTTTTTGCAGGCTTGATAAAATTATAAATCTGAATTACGGTATTCGTCATCTCATCATCCGAAACAATTAATCCTTCCGGTGAGGTTCTTTGTTTAATGGGAATAATAGCCGGACGAACCGGAGCATTTGCCGGGTCTTTAAACTTTCCAAAATGCTCAATGATTTTCTTTTCTGCTTCTGCGGGGTCAATATCGCCAACAACAATTACAGCCATCAAACTTGGGCGGTACCAGTTTTTATAAAAACTTTTAAGTGTTTCATGTTTAAAATTTTTCAACACATCATCTTTTCCAATAGGTAACCGGTCAGCATATTTTGATCCGTTAAACAATTTTGGAAAATACTGACGACTCATTCTTTCAAATGATCCTTTGCTCAATCTCGATTCTTCCAGTACCACACCTCTTTCTTTTTCCACTTCAGCTTTGTCAAATAAATTATTGAATGCCCAGTCTTCTAAAACGGTAAATCCTTTTTCTACCATTCCAGGATCTTCGGTTGGTACGGGTAAAATATAAACGGTTTCATCAAAACCTGTGTAAGCATTCAGGTCGGCGCCGAACTTCACGCCGCTTTTTTGTAAAAAATCAACTAACTCATTTTTAGGAAAATTCTTTGAGCCATTAAACCCCATATGCTCCATAAAATGTGCAAGGCCCCGCTGGTTATCATTTTCTAAAACAGACCCGGCATTTACAGCCAGACGCAGTTCCACTTTTTTTTCAGGCTTTATATTTTTACGGATATAATAAGTAAGCCCATTGGATAATTTTCCAATTTTTACATTCGGGTCTGCAGGCAATTTGTCTGTTAGTTTGTATTGAGCTGAAAGCTGAAAACAAAAAAGGAGAATAAATAAAACCGGGCCAATTGATTTTTTGATAAGATTCATAATGATTTTTTTTGAGGCGATAAATTTAAACGCATTTCTGCGTTAAGAAAAATAAAAAACCCCTCTTTGTGATAAAAGGGGTTTTTAAATTATGAATTTGATTAAAATTTATTACTGTGGTTTTTCATTCTCTTTAAAATTCTTCTCAGCCTCTTTTGCTTTTTCAAAATCAAGGACAACACCATTTATACAAAACCGGAGCCCTGTTGGCGGCGGGCCATCATTAAACACATGACCTAAATGTGCTTTGCATCTTCCGCATTGTGTTTCTGTTCTTGTCATGCCATGTGTATTGTCGTCTGTATAGATAATGCTTGTTTTACTAAAGGGCTCATAAAAACTGGGCCAGCCACAACCGCTGTCAAATTTTGTATTGCTTTTAAACAAAGCGTTGCCACATGCAGCACAATAGTATGTTCCCGTATCAGAAAATTTTTCAAATTTACTCGTCCAGGGTCTTTCAGTACCTTTTAAACGGGCAATATTGTAAACTTCGTTCGGAAGAATCTTTTTCCATTCCTCTTCACTCATATTTACTTTAGAAGAATCGGTTCTTGAATAAGCAGTATGCTTTTTATCATTGCTTTCCATAGATGTAGTTTTATTTTTTTCGCATGATGAATTTTGTGAGTAGCTGCATTGCTGAAAAAATCCGGCAATCAGAATAATAATTAAGTTCCCCTTTTTCATTTTCTTTTTAATTGGTGTAACAAATGTACGCAATCAAGTGCTTGGTGGTTTGTCGGCACGTGGACATCTATCTATGGCTTAACATTCTATTTGCGAAGTATGCCATACCTGCACGGCTTATTGCGTTAGAAATCGCTTTTATCAGGTATGGCATTCTAAACAAACAACTGTTTTCCCCGGCATTCTGCGGGGCTGGCATCTTTATTTTGCCAAACAATGGCTTGTTGTGAGATTATTAATAAGGGGTTATTATATTTGTCGTTCACCTAAGGCTAGTCAGTTACATGTTCAATCTTATTTTATTTGGTCCGCCGGGAAGCGGTAAAGGCACACAGTCAGATAACCTGGTTGCGAAATATAAATTGGTTCATTTGTCAACTGGTAATTTGCTGCGTAGTGAAATAGCTGATAAAACGCCATTGGGTTTAGAAGCCAAGCAATTTATTGATAAAGGCAGGTTAGTACCAGATGAAGTAGTAATTGGTATGGTAGATTCTTTTTTTGATAAACATACAGAAGCAAATGGGTTTTTATTTGATGGATTTCCCCGTACCTCAGCACAAGCAATAGCATTAGATAAATTACTGGCATTAAAGAAAACTGAAATTTCGGCTGTGCTTTCATTAGAAGTAAATGAAGAAGAGTTGGTGCAACGATTATTGAACCGTGGTAAAACATCCGGGAGAAGTGATGATACCAATGAAGATGTTATCCGGAAACGGTTTGATGTTTATCTGAAAGAAACCAGCCCCGTGGCTGACCATTATAAGAAAGCCGGAAAATTTAAAGTGATTGCCGGCGAGGGAACCGTGGATGAGATATTTGAAAGACTATCTGCAGCTATTCATAAAAAAATAAAATAAAATTTCAGTTTTAATTGTGTTTTGCTCTGCCGTTGGTAGAGCTTTTTTGTTTTGTTGATAATGTTTGTTGTAAACTTGCATCGATTATTACACATACATGAGCCTCGAAAAAGAAAATTTTTTGCGTACTAAATTTATCCCGTTGCTTCAGCGGATAGATCCTGCTACTACCGGCAAATGGGGTAAAATGAGTTTGCAGCAGATGATAGAACATTTTGCCGATGTAATGATGATAGCTTCCGGTAAAATAAAATTGCAAACGGTTACTCCTTCCGACAAACTTCTGGCTTATAAAGAATTTTTACTGAGTGAAAAAAGATTTAAACAAAATACAAAGAGCCCGGTATTACCAACTGACCCGCCTCCATTACGCAGGAATACTACACAGGCTGCCATCGGAAAGCTGAAAGAGGAGTTAATTACTTTTTTCGAAAATTTTGATAAAAACCCTGAATTGAAAACAATGAACCCGGTTTTTGGTGAATTGGACTTCGCAGAAAATATTCAATTGCTTTATAAACATGCTTTACATCACCTGAACCAGTTTGCCGTGGAGGTAATTTAATTTTAAGACAGACTACTTTACGAGCTTTCATTTTTGAAAGCTCTTTTTATTTTCGGCTACCTTTACAAAAACACTTGTTTGCCCATGAATAAATTAGAAAATTATATTACCGGGAAATGGATATCAGGCGATGGGGATGGCCAACTATTATATAATGCTGTAACGGGTCAACCCATTGCAACCGCATCAACAAAAGGGTTGGACTTTATATCAATGACTGAATATGCAAGAGCAGTTGGCAATCCTGCTTTGCGAAAAATGACTTTTCATGCACGGGGAAATATGTTGAAAGCTCTTGCATTGCATTTACGAAATGACCTGGATAAATTTTATAAAATAAGTTATCAGACCGGCGCCACCAAAGCGGATAGCTGGGTAGATATAGAAGGCGGCATCGGAAATTTATTTGCCAATGCATCACTTCGGCGGAAATTTCCGGATGAAGTTTTTTGTATTGATGGGGAAAGCCATAACCTTGGCAAGAACAATACATTTATGGGAACACATATTCTTGTTCCCAAAGAAGGCGTTGCTATACATATCAATGCTTTTAATTTTCCGGTTTGGGGCATGTTGGAAAAGATAGCAGTGAATTTATTAGCCGGTATGCCCTGTATCGTAAAACCGGCATCTATTACTTCCTATTTAACAGAAGCAGTGGTAAAAGAAATAATTGCATCAAAAATTTTACCGGAAGGTTCTTTACAATTAATCTGCGGAAGTGCAGGAGATTTATTGGATCATGTTACTTCGCAGGATGTAGTCACGTTTACCGGCAGTGCATCTACCGGATTGATGTTAAAACAAAATGCAAATATATTAAGAGAGAATGTTCCGTTTACAATGGAGGCAGATTCGCTTAACTGTATCGTTTTGGGAGAAGATGTAACACCTGATAAACCTGAATGGGAAATTTTTGTAAAAGAAGTAAGAAAAGAAATGACATTGAAAGCAGGCCAGCGTTGTACAGGCATCCGTAGAATATTTGTACCCTCAACTAAAATGGAAGATTTATGGAAAGCAATTTCTAAAGCCTTGTCACAAACTGTAATTGGAAATCCATTAAATGAAAAAGTGAGAATGGGAAGTTTAGCCGGCGAAATTCAACGCAAAGAAGTTCGAGAGCAGGTACAGAAATTATTAGCTTCATCGCAGATTATTTATGGTTCATTAGACAGTGTTGAATTAATTGATGCAGATGCAAGCAAAGGTGCATTCCTATCTCCTGTTTTGTTAATGAATGAAAAACCCTTTGAAGCAAAAGAAGTACACGAAGTAGAAGCATTTGGTCCGGTAAGTACTATCATGCCATATAAAAGTATTGACGATGCAATTGCATTGAGTAAATTGGGTAAAGGAAGTTTATGCACTTCAATTGTAACAGCAGACTATAAAATTGCAAAGCAATATGTAATTGGTGCCGCCACACATCATGGAAGAATCTTAGTATTGAATAATGAATGTGCAAAAGAAAGCACCGGTCATGGTTCACCTTTACCTTTATTGGTGCACGGCGGTCCGGGGCGTGCTGGTGGTGGCGAAGAAATGGGCGGCATACGGGGTGTAAAACATTATTTGCAAAGAACCGCTTTGCAAGGCTCGCCAACTACGATTACGGCAATCACAAATGTTTACCAGCAAAATGCGATTGGTAAAAAAACAGATAAACATCCCTTTACAAAATATTTTGATGAATTAGAAATAGGTGAACAAATTATTACGGAAAAAAGAATCATCACAAGCGAAGACATAGATAAGTTTGCTGATTTAAGCGGCGATCATTTTTATGCGCATATCAAAACGACTGATTTTACCGGAACCATGTTCGAACAACAGGTGGCACATGGCTATTTTATTATGAGCATTGCTGCCGGTTTGTTTGTGGATAGTTATGAAAAAAATCCGGTGTTATTAAATTACGGTATAGATGAATTGCGTTTTACGAAACCCGTTTATCCCGGTAGCGAAATTCATATTCGGTTTACCTGTAAAGAAAAATTGCCGAATGATAAACGAGTTGTTGAAAATCCCGAAGACTTTAAACGAGGAGATGATTTAGAAAAAGGAATTGTAAAATGGCTGGTAGAAATGATAGATGAAACAAATGAAGTGACGGGAGTGGCAACAATTTTGACAATGGTAGCAAGAATGAAATAATTTTTTATCTTTACTATGTGGAAGATTTTAAATTGTTTAAAAATGAGTTACAAAATATCATTACAAGAGATGACGCTGAAGGGGAAAGTTATCTTATTAAAGCAGTCCAAACCTACCTTAAAACAATTCATCATGCAGGTGCAAAAACTGAAGACAAGCAGTTTACAAGATCAGAAGAAGAAAGGGCATTAATCCTTTATTCTGCTGAAAACAATTTGTGGATTGATGAAACAAATTTTGGCACTTTTATAACGGCAGGCGCCGAGCAGAAAGTATATTTTCCCGGGGATACAGATTATGTTTTAAAAATTTCCGATGCAATATTTTACACTTATTGGGTAGATTATTTCAATAATCTTCTCTTACATAATGCTTTTTTCAGTAATACCGCTTATGAACTGATTGGCTTTTACCAACACGATGAAAAACTATTTGCAGTTTTAAAACAATCATTTATAGAAATAACAGAATTGACGAATCTTGAAAACGTTAAGCAGTTTCTCCTGACAAATGGGTTTGAGAATAAAAAGAACAATGATTATTATCATCCGGTGCTTGGTATCATTTTAGAGGATTTACACGATGAGAATATTTTAACTAATAACGGGGTTTTATTTTTTGTGGATACAGTTTTCTTTCTAACGGATACTTTTTATGTTTAAATATGGCTGTAGAAATGATTGATGAGACCAATGAAATAACAGGAGTGGCAACAATTTTGACAATGGTATCAAAAAAAAGTTAAATAAATATTTTATGGCAGAAGGATATGTAAGGTCTGAATTTCATAAAGGAGTTACATCAATAGAGTTTTTTCATCCTCAAAGCAATTCATTACCCGGAAAAATTTTGAATGAGCTGGCTCAAGCTATTCATGCAGCAGGCAACGATGCTGAAACAATACTTGTTCTGTTAAGAAGTGCCGGAGATAAAACATTTTGTTCAGGTGCCTCCTTTGATGAATTGTTAGAAATAAAAACGAAGGAGCAGGGATTAGAATTTTTCAGTGGTTTTGCAAAAGTGATAAATGCAATCCGAATTTGCCCAAAGTTTGTGATTGGCAGAATACAAGGTAAATGTGTTGGCGGTGGTGTGGGTATTGCAGCTGCAGTTGATTATGCAATTGCAACGGATAAAGCAGAAGTAAAATTAAGTGAATTGGCTGTTGGCATCGGCCCATTTGTTGTTGGTCCGGCGGTTGAAAGAAAAATTGGAATAGCAGCCTTTAGTGTATTGGCAATAGATGCTACCATGTGGAGCAATGCCGATTGGGCTAAAAGAAAAGGATTGTTTGCTGAGGTTCATGACTCGATTGAAAATATGGATGAATCGATTCAACGATTAACGGATACACTTTCGCATTCTTCACCCGAAGCCATGGCAGCAATGAAAAAAATATTCTGGAAAGGAACTGAACATTGGGATAAATTGTTATTAGAAAGAGCAGCAATCAGTGGTAACCTGGTATTAAGTGAATTTACAAAACAGGCAATCCGAAAATTTAAATCAAAATAAATGAAGCAAATTATTTCAATAGCATTTTTTTCATTGCTACTATTTTTTTCAGGTTGTAGTACGATGAAAAATTTATTATCACCCAGCGATGCAGAAGAGGCTATACGTGAGGCACTTTCTATCGGAAGTAATTTTGGCGGAAATGTATTGGGTCAAAAGGGGGCATTTTCAAAAAACACTTTGATTGACGCCTTGTTTCCTGAAGATATTCGTAAAGTGTTAAACACATTAGAAACATTGGGCTTAAGTAAAGAAGTTGACAGGTTTACAACTACACTTGGCGCAGCAGCAGAAAAAACGGCCGAGCAATCAGTTCCTGTTTTTTTAATGGGCATTAAAAAAATGAATTTTAAAGATGCTGTAGGGATCGTTAAAAATGGAGGCACGTCCGGTACTGATTATTTAAGAAAAACAATTGGCGATACACTTCGGGCATCTATTACACCCGTAATGCACTCTGCACTGGAAGAATATAAATTGGAAACAGAATGGAATAAATTGGTAGCACCCGTGCAATTATTTGCCGGCGATAAATTGAATCTTAATTTGTCAAACCTGATGAGTGGGTTAGTTGCAAACCTGATGTTTAATAAAATTGCTGAAAAAGAAAGGGACATAAGAACAAAAGCAGAAGAAAGAAAAACGGTACTACTCCAAAAAGTTTTTGGCAGGGTTTGGGATAAATAAAAAAGAACAAGTGAAAATGATTCAACAATTTTCCGCAACAAATTTTTATAGATTCTGCGATCAACTTTCCCAAAAGGATAAAAATTTACAAACTATTATAAAACAGCACAGCTATCCTCCCATGTGGACCCGACCTGCAACATTTCAAACATTGATACTTACAATTCTTGAGCAGCAGGTTTCTTTAGCATCGGCTTATTCTGCATTTAAAAAACTTAAAGAGAAAATTGGTTTTGTCACACCTTCAAAAATTCTTTCATTATCCGATACTGAATTAAGAGCATGCTATTTTAGCCGGCAAAAAATCGTTTATGTAAGAGAACTTGCCTATGCTATTCAAAACAAACAACTTAAAATTAAAAAACTTACCGGTAAACAGGATGATGAAGTTCGCCATGAATTAAAAAAGATAAAAGGTATTGGCGACTGGACAGTTGATGTATACCTGATGCATGCCTTGCAACGAACTGATTTATTTCCGTTGGGGGATATTGCATTAGTTAATAGTTTGAAAGAGGTAAAACAATTACATCCTCAAATAACGAAAGAAGAAATGCTGATTATTGCCGAAGCTTGGCGACCCTACCGAACTATCGCTGCCATGATTTTGTGGCATGCATATATAAAGAAGAAAGGAATAAAGCTGCAGAGCTGAAATTGATTTAATAAAAATTTGTTTTTGGAATTAAACTGAATGTTAGTAGCTTCAATATCTACTACCATTAATTCTATAAACTTAATTTTATGAGCGACTACTCCTTCGGTTGGTTGCCTGATTATCCCGATATGCGGGATAGATCTGTCACTTACATGGAACCAAATGATAAGCCTGTAATTGATCCAAAAGAAAAAGTTTCTGTGCACCGGCTTTGGGCAAAAGCATCTGCTGTTTCAAAAAAAGCCGCAATAAAAAACCCGCCCAAAAAAGTTTTGGATTTGGAAAAATATTTTCCGCCGGTAGATAATCAGGAAGATATAAACAGTTGTACTGCACATGCAGGGACAGCATTAGTTGAGTATTTTGAAAACCGCTCCGGGGGAGATTATGAAAAAAAATCAAGATTGTTTTTATATAAAGCCACCCGGAATCTATTGAAATTCGAAGGAGATACCGGCGCATTTCTTCGTACAACAATGAAAGCAATGGTACTGTTTGGTGTACCACCCGAAAAGTACTGGACTTATGATAAAGAAAACATGAATGCAGAGCCAACCCCTTTTTGTTATTCTTATGCACAAAATTATCAGGCAATTCAATATTACCGGCTCGACACTTTTAATTATGAAAAGAATGTAGATATACAGAAAGAGCATTTGCTGGAAGAAATAAAACGCAATCTTGTAAAAGGACTTCCATTAATGTTTGGCTTTACTGTTTACAGTTGTTTTAGACATTGTAATGATGGGTTTGTAAAATACCCGACAGAAAAAAATAAACAACTAGGGGGTCATGCGGTAGTGGCCGTAGGGTACGATGACAGCGTAGAAATAACCGGCGAAGATGGGAAAAAAACAAAAGGGGCAATCCGGATTCGCAATTCCTGGGGTGCCAAATGGGGAGATAATGGATATGGTTGGTTGCCGTACGAATATATATTAAATGGATTAACAAAAGACTGGTGGAGTATTATCAAAAATGAATGGATAGATAATAAAGTATTTGAATAACCAATTTATAGAACCATTAAAATTTTATTGTTATGGCAAAAGGATATGCACTAGCCATCGGTCTCAACAGTGTTGATAAAAAACACTATGATGGTTGGGATGGCCAATTGAATGTTTGTGAAAATGACGTGACTGATTTCTCTGCATTTTTAAAAAAGAAAAAAATCGCTGTTACCAGTTTGCTTACAAAGAATGCCACACGCAGCAATGTGTTAAATGGTCTTGATAAACTGGCCTCAAAAGCGGTAGCCGGAGATCTTGTTGTTGTGTTTTACTCCGGTCATGGTGGCAATGAAATACCAGACTTAAATAAAGATGAAGACGACCCCTGGAGCGATAAGTTTGATGAAAGCTGGTGCTTGTATGATGCGCAGTTAATAGACGATGAATTATATTTCCAATGGAAAAAATTTAAAAAAGGAGTTCGCATTATTGTTGTAAGCGATAGCTGCTTTAGCGGGGATATCGTAAAGGCAATAAATGGCAGGCAGCAAAAATCAAAAGCTATGGAAACTGAGGTTGGGAATAATACCTGGAAAAAAAATATTAAAACATATAAAGCTATTTTAAAACAATTAGAATCAAAGGAGCTGCAATTATTTAAATCAACAAAGATTGATATGGTAAAGGCCACTTTGTTACAGATTTCAAGTAGCCAGGAAGGGCAGCCTTCCGTACCGGAATCACAATGGTTTCCCAATAACAGTTTGTTTACAGGTGTTTTGTTGAAAGCATTTGCCGATACAAAATATAAAAGCTATGAACATCTGGTTTCAGAATTGAAAAAAATTATGCCCGATTTTCAAACTCCCAATGAACAGGTACTTGGAGAAAAGAAAATAAAAATTTTACTACAATCACCTTTTAAAATTTAAGACCATGACAAACCGCAATACAATTGACCTGATTATTAATACCGGAATGCCGGGTGTTTTAAAAGGAAGACAGCCCCAACCAGAATTTGTAAAAAAATTAAAAGCTAAAGGCATCAGCTTTGAGTTAAAAGATTTTAAAGGTGCAGATGTAACCTCAGTAAAAGCAAAGGGGGCAAAAAAATTAGTGTTGAGTAATAAAAAATATATAGCTAAAACCAATGTTAGTGAATCTGAAATTAATCCATGGGATCTTGCACATATTACAAATAAAAATATAGAAGCGCTGCAAAGCTTTGTAGAGCCGGATGCAATTAATGAACTGGTGGTGGATGATAAAATGCGGGGTGGCTTTAAAGGGATAGAAGATGAAATTATTGAACCAACTGATGATAGCGATAATTTTGATCCGGACTGGAACCCGCATAAAAATATTATCTGGCATCTGGTTGATGAATATTCGCAATTAAAAACTGCAAGGGATGCAGTAATGAATGTTGAGGGTACTATTCGCATCGGGCATTTAGATACGGGTTATGGAAAAGGTCATCCGCAACTTCCCGCAAATCTTAATTTAAAACTGCAAAAAAATTTTGTAAAAGGGGAAGATATAAATGATGCAAGCGACAGAAAAATAAGTGGCTTGTTGCGAATGCCGGGTCATGGCACCGGTACCGGTGGAATACTGGCAGGAGATATCTATAAAACAGCAGATGCAAAATTTAATGATTATCTCGGAGGCGCCCCGTTTGCCGAAGTAATTCCTTGCCGTATAGCAAACAGTGTTGTGTTATTAAAAACAAGTGCATTTGCCGAAGCAATAAAATACCTGACTGATCTCACTAACAATGGAACAACCATTCATGTAGTAAGTATGAGTATGGGGGGTGTGCCATCACAGGCTTGGGCAGATGCAGTAAATGCTGCTTATGAAAGCGGGATAACATTGGTTACAGCAGCTGGAAATAATTTTAATGGATTACCAACAAAAAAATTAATTTATCCCGCACGGTTCAACAGGGTGATTGCTGCCTGTGGCGTTACCTACGATTATGCTCCTTATCATCATAAAAAATTAGGTGAAATGCAGGGATGCTGGGGGCCCAAACGATATATGACTAAGGCTCTGGCTGCATTTACACCCAATACACCGTGGGCAAGAATGAAAACAAAAACGATAAGTTTTTCTGGAGCAGGTACTTCATCTGCTACACCACAAATAGCGGCGGCAGCTGCCTGTTATTATAAAAAATATAAAAAACAACTGGATGCTTTACCTGAAGCATGGATGCGGGTAGAAGCAATAAGAAATGCATTATATAAATCTGCACTCAAACTGGTGAAGTTTGCAGATGAAGGGTATGAAGTATATTTTGGAAATGGAATCATTCATGCAAAAGACGCTTTAGCTATTACAGTTCCATCCGTTTTGGCATTGAAGGCTATGAAAAGCAACGTGGATGATGTTCCTTTTTTCCCACTTCTTTCTATTTTGTTCAAAGAAAAAAAGAAACCTGTGAATACACAGGAATTGCAAATGTTTAATGTAGAGCTGCAACAGTTGATACATAATTATGCAGATTTGCAAAAACTATTGGACGAAGATGAAAAAACGTTTGCAGAATTAGATATGAAAGAAAGGAAAAAATTTATGGATGCTGTTATCTCCAACCGAAGTGCATCCAAAACGCTTAAAAAATTTTTACAGGAGTATTATAATATTTTATCCATTGCTAAGTTGAATTAATACTATTTTTTTCACCTTGCTAAATATTTAACCCACCGCAAACACTAATTGTTTGCCCGGTAATATAATTTCCCATTTCACACGAAAGAAATAAAGCTGCATTGGCTATATCTTCTGATGATGCAAAACGACCTAACGGAATACCCGCTTTGTACTTATCTGCCGCTTCACCTTCTTTTAAATAACTCGTCATATCCGTTTCTACAAAACCGGGTGCAATCGCATTGCAGCGGATATTTCTACTGCCCAATTCTTTGGCCACTGATTTTGTAAAACCAATAATACCGGCTTTGCTTGCTGCATAACTTGATTGACCGGCATTGCCAATTTCACCAATAATAGAACTCATATTTATGATAACACCATTTTTTGCTTTCATCATTGGTCTGATCACCTGCTTGGTCATATAAAATACACTATTCAGGTTTACCTGTATCACATCATTCCATTGTTCCGGAGTCATACGAAGCAGTAAATTGTCTTTTGATATGCCCGCATTATTTACACAAATGTCAACCGAACCAAACTCTTTCAGCACATCATTTACTAAAACTTCGCATTGTGCAAAATCACCTGCATTACTTTTATATGCTTTCGCTTTTACACCCAAGGCCTGTAGTTTGGTTTGCAAGGCAGCTGCTTTTTCTGCACTGCTATCACTTACATACGAAAAGGCAACGTTAGCTCCATGCTCTGCAAATTTGATAGCAATAGCTTCGCCGATACCACGGGCAGCCCCGGTTACAATTGCATTTTTTCCTTCGAGTAGTTTCATATCAGTTAGTTTATATAAAAATCATTGTGGTGAAAAATAAAATAATTCTGTAAAGCGGAATAATAATAATTAAAAAGATGATCAAAAATAGTAATGATTTTACAACCGTCCACAGCCAATTTTGGTTATAAAATCTTTTCAGTGCAGAAACTATCATTATAAGAAAACCGCCTTCGATGATGAACTCGATTGTCGCATTACTGATAGGAAGATGAAAATCGTTGCTTATAAAATGACCCAACCGGTCAATTAAATACAATGATAATGGCAAAATTAAAAAACCAAAAACCACCAGGAAAGAATTCAATTCAGCAGAAAGTATAAAATGATCAAAAAAATACCTTCGTTGTTTGAAATATAACCCGGACAATACAAGTGCCGTAAGCGGGAGATAGAGAAGTAGTAAAATTTTTGATACTTTGGCAGATTTTTCATCATACTTTTTTGCCAGCACTTCAAAACTTAAATCCCTGTTTATTGCCTTTTGCTTTGCAACCGGCATTGTTATCCGCTGATATTCGGAATTCTTGTTTGTGTATGCATAAAACTCCATATTCAGCCCTCTGAAGAAAGGGAAAAGCAAATAGACTACAACACATAGGAGGTAGAGTGAAACCGGTTTAAAATATTTTTTCCTGATCCCTGCGACGTATTCTGATGATACAAGCCCCGGATGGATAAAGACTGATTTTATTGTCTTGAAGAATGCTCCGTCAAAATGGGTAATAAAGTGAACTGCCTCATGCAGTATATGATGAAGGGTTTTATCATGCTGATGATAAATTTTTTCACCGCAATTGCTGCAATAATTACCGGTAAATGTATGACCGCAGTTTTTACAAATAGTTGCTTCGTCCAAAAGCTAGATTTTTATTGCCAGTATTTCTTCCAACGTTTTTCTTTCATTACTCAGCCTTGGTACTTTGTGCTGCCCGCCCAATTTACTCTTACTGCGTAGCCATTCTGTAAAAACTCCCTTTTTTAATGAATGAACGATTGGCAAACGCAATGCAATATCCTTATGCCGCTTTACTTCATAATCACTGTTAATGTTTTTTAAAGCAGCATCTAATTCTTTTGTAAATAAAATCAGATCGGAGGGTTCTTTTTCAAATTCTATCAACCATTCATGCGCCCCATTCGAAGATTCGGAAAAATATACCGGCGCAGCTGTATAATCATTTACTAATGCTCCTGTTTTTTCGCATGCCATGGTAATTGCATTGTCTGTATTATCCACCATCACTTCTTCGCCAAATGCATTCATATAATGTTTTATTCTACCCGAAACTTTTATCCGGAATGGTTTTAAGCAAGTGAATTGAATGGTATCACCCAATTGATAACGCCACAATCCACCGTTGGTAGAAATAATAGGTGCATAGTTTTTTCCCAACTCCACTTCTTCCAATCCAATGGTATCAGGATTTTTTTTACCCGCTTCATTTGTTGGCATAAATTCAAAAAATATTCCATGATCCAGGAACAATAACATATCCTCACCATTACTTGCCTGAGCCGAAATAAATCCTTCGCTTGCATTATATATTTCAAGATAGTTAATGTCTTTACCAATCAATTTCTGAAACTGTTCTTTATAAGGTGTAAACGAAACGCCACCGTGCATATATAATTCTAATGAGGGCCATACCTCACTCATTGATTTTTTACCGGATATTTCCAAAATGCGTTTAAATAAAACAATTGTCCAGGTGGGTACACCCGAAATCGATGTCACATTTTCTCCTATTGTACTCTGCGCCAGTTTTTCAATCTTACTTTCCCATTCATCCATCAGTGCAATACTTAAATCAGGAGTACGTAACCAATGACCCCAGAAAGGAGTGTTTTGCAAAAGCACTGCACTTAAATCTCCAAACTGTGCTTCTTCATTCAATGGATTGATCGTATGACTGCCACCAATTACCAAACCTTTACCAGTAAGTAATTCAGATTCGGGATGAGTATGATAGTACATCGTCAGTACATCTTTGGTTGCTTTGTAATGACAATCTTCCAGGCTTTCATCGCTGATAGGGATGAATTTACTTTTGTCATTTGTAGTACCGCTGCTTTTAGCAAACCAATAGATGGGGGTATTCCATAAAACATTTTGTTCTCCATTCATCATACGAAGAATATAGGGCTTCAAGTCATCATACTCATGTACCGGCACAGAATCCTTAAAAGAACGAATCGTAAACAGTTTTGAAAAATCATATTTTTTACCAAACTCCGTGTATTGGGCTGCAGTTACTAAACTTTGAAGTACTTCACGTTGCGCCTCCACGGGGTTATTTATCCATGCTTCTATTCGCCACATACGCATACGGGCAAGAGATGATATGGCAGGTGAAAGTATTTTCATTACAGTACCAAAATAAATAATATTTCGAGATTAGTTGGTGTTATATGCAACAATGATTTGTTGTTTCAGCTTTTCTTTTAATGCAGTATCGCAAAAGGAGTGGGCAATGGCTTCCAGGTTGCATTTTAAAAAATGAGCTTTACCCCAATTAAACGTTTTTTCAAGCAATCCGTATTCACCAGATAAAGTGACGGGAGTAACTGTTTTCGCATCCGTATTGATGCTCATGGAAACTCCCCAATTATAAATTTTTTCTGCTGGATGATCGGTAATCGTATTTACAACATTTGTCTGCACATTACTGGTGGGGCAAACTTCCAGGTGTATATTATTATTTTTCAAAAACTCAAGTAGTTTATCATCTTCAGCACTTCTTATGCCATGCCCGATGCGTGAAGGATGAAAATACTGCAATGTTTCCCAAACACTGTCTGCGCCTTTTGCTTCGCCGGCATGTGATGTAATATGAATGCCATGTTCTTTTGCAAACAGAAATGCAGTTGTATGTTCATCAACAGGAAATCCGGCTTCATCACCTGCAATATCAAATGCAACAACGTTAGTGCCTTTGAATTTTTCCACTAACTGAACAGTTTCCATGCTTTGTTCTTCAAAAAAATGACGAAGCGTACATAATATAATTCTAGCTTCTACACCTGTACTTTTTATTCCTTCTGTTACAGCAGCATTTACGGTTTCCACCACTTCGGTTGGCGAAAGACCATTTGCAATATGTAATAAAGGTGCAAATCGTATTTCTGCATAGATGACATTATCAGCTTTTAATTGTTCAAGCAAATCCAGTGTCACCAAACGTAACTGTTCTTTTGTCTGCATCAGTTCATACCCTTTAACTGCCCTCACCAGATAATCAACAAGGTCAGTACATTTTGCAGGGGCTATAAATGATTGTTGATATACTTCAAAAGATATTGCAGGATCAATTTTCTGTACAACAGAATAACTTAAACTGCAATCAAGATGCAGATGCAATTCAATCTTTGGAAGGGTTTGATATTTCATAATAAACAGAACAGCAAAATAATCTGAAAAAAATCAGGAATCTAATTCCGGAAGAATATCTTTTATACTTTCCACCTGTCGGAAATTTTTATGCTCAATTGTTTCTTCCACATGTTCATGCACCCAGGTTGTATGATATGGAATATGTACGGCATGACCACCGATAGCCAGCACAGGCATCACATCCGATTTTAATGAATTGCCGATCATTAAAAATTCTTCAGGTTGTATGTCTAGATGTTTGATTAGTTTAAGATAATCGGACTCCTGTTTATCACTCATAATTTCTATATGATGAAAATAATGTTCCAGCCCCGACTTTCTGAGTTTTCTTTCCTGATCTAATAAATCACCTTTGGTAGCAACCACTAAACGGTATTTATTTTTCAATTGCTTCAAAACATTTTCCATTCCATCTAATATTTCAATGGGTTTTTCCAGTTGATCTTTTCCATACTGAATTATTTTTTCAAGTACACCCATGCTTACATTCTTATTTGAAATACGCAGAGCTGTTTCAATCATTGAAAGAACAAATCCTTTTATTCCATATCCATACAGGGGAATATTCTGCATTTCGGTTTTGTACAATTCATTCATAACCGAATGAAGTGGCAGATAATCTTCCAGCAAGGCAGCAAATTTTTCTTCCGTTTCCCTGAAGTATGGTTCATTTACCCAAAGGGTATCATCAGCATCGAAGGCAATTACTTTCAGGGGCATATTGATGTAGAGTAGTTGAGATTTTAATTTTCTGCGGAATCCCTCGCTTCTTCATGCAGATAATCTTTTCTTTTTAATTCAAAATTTCTTCCAAGGTATAATCGGCGCACATCTTCATCATCAGCTAATTCTTCTGCCGTACCGTGCTTAAATATTTTTCCATCAATCATTAAATAAGCACGGTCGCATATCGAGAGTGTCTCAGTTACGTTATGATCGGTTATCAGTATGCCAATGTTTTTATATTTCATTTTTGCAACAACAGCCTGTATATCTTCCACTGCTATCGGGTCAATACCCGCAAAAGGTTCGTCCAATAAAATAAATTTAGGATCAACGGCCAATGCCCTGGCAATCTCGGTTCTTCTTCTTTCACCACCGCTTAGCACATCGCCATTGCTTTTACGTACATGGCCCAGCCGGAATTCTAAAATAAGTGATTCCCGTTTTGCATGCTGATCCTGTTTTGAAAGATTTGTCATTTCAAGTACGGCAGCAATATTATCTTCCACACTTAGCTTACGAAAGATGGATGCTTCCTGTGGAAGGTAGCCAATTCCCATTTTTGCCCGTTTATACATTGCAAGTTTGGTAATATTTTCATCATCTAAATAAACGTTTCCTTCATCGGGTTTTATTAGTCCCACCACCTGGTAAAAAGTTGTTGTTTTACCAGCACCATTCGGCCCGAGTAAACCAACAATCTCTCCCTGTTTTACCTCAATAGAAACCTGGTTGACAACAACCCGTTGCCCGTATTTCTTTACTAAATTTTTTGTATGGATGGTATGGAACATTGGAGACAAATGTAAGCATTGAAAAAGAATTGACTCAATTTGTAAGATGCTTTAACGTAGTTTTTGTTCAATGGCATTACATGCTTAGTTTTGC
Source organism: Bacteroidota bacterium (assembly GCA_031362085.1). GTDB lineage: Bacteria > Bacteroidota > Bacteroidia > Chitinophagales > Chitinophagaceae > VBAR01. Next base: position 52,098 of record JANLSA010000450.1, read on the forward strand.
CACCAATTTACAAGAATGAAAGTAACAGATCATATAGCACAGGCAAAAGGTACACTTATCTCATTTGAAGTATTGCCTCCTTTAAAAGGCAAAGGTATCGAAGCATTATATAAGCATCTTGATCCATTAATGGAATTTAAACCGGCTTATATTAATGTTACCTACCACCGCAGTGAGCATGTTTTTAAAAAACAAGCCAATGGATCTTTTCAAAAAGTGGTGGTTCGTAAAAGACCGGGAACAGAAAGTATTTGTGCCGCAATAATGAACCGGTATAATGTGGACACTGTTCCGCATCTTATTTGCGGCGGCTTTGGTGTGATGGAAACAGAAGATGCACTTATTAACTTACATTATCTCGGTATTGATAATGTGCTTGTGCTTCGTGGCGATGCTGCAAAAAATGAAACGAGTTTTGAGCCCGAACCCGGCGGACATAAATATGCAATTGATTTATTGAAACAAGTTGCCAATCTTAATGCCGGCGTTTACCTGGAAGAAGATTTAAAAGATACTTCCAAAACAAAATTCTGTATTGGTGTGGCGGGCTATCCTGAAAAACATTTTGAAGCACCGAATATGGACAGCGACATTCAGCACCTGAAAGCCAAAGTGGATTCCGGTGCAGATTATATTGTAACGCAAATGTTTTTTGACAATAAAAAATATTTTGCTTTTGTGGAAAAATGCAAAGCAGCAGGCATCAATGTTCCAATTATTCCGGGACTAAAACCCATTACTACAAAAAAGCAACTGACCATGCTGCCCCGTACATTCTATGTTGACCTTCCAACAGATTTACTCAATGCTATGCTGCAGTGTAAAACAGATGAAGATTGTGAAAAGGTAGGAGGTGAATGGCTGCTGGCACAATCAAAAGAATTAAAAGCTGCCGGAGTTCAGGTGTTGCATTATTATACCCTGGGCAAACCACATGTTGTTGCAAACGTAGTGAAGCAGCTTTGATGGAATTAGGAATTGGTAATTTGGAATTTTATTGTGAACGTATGCAAGGACAGAAACATTTATTTTATTTGTAATAAATTCCTCCCAATTCCTAAATCCTAATTACCAATTCCACTTACTTAAGAATTGAAGCAAGCACTGCTTGATTCACCACAACCGCATACTTCTTCTTCAAAGCTGCTACCCATTTATTTTCCATTACATTTTGATAATCGTTTATTACAAGCCCTTTTGCTTCGGCAAAACTTCTTGGCGTGATAGCGTTGTATATTTTTAAAACGTAAGCAAATGAAGCAGACTTGTCATCGTTATTCACAACAGGTGTTGTTACTGCACCCGCAGAAAGTGTAATTTTATTTTTGTTGGGAATATTTTCTAATTCTATTCTTGATGAATCGGATAAAACTTTTTCTTCATACGTTGAAATTGCATTTTGCCAGCCAGCAGGGTTTTTCTTTATTTTTTCATAAGCTTCATTAGCTGTTGCTTCATCAGTACAGAAAAAAAGGATAGCATCTGCACTTGGCTTCCAGTTATACTTCGTTTTGTTTTTTTCAAAATAATTTTTTAATGCGGCTGTATCTGTTTGTGCATTGTTCCAGATTTCCCGCTGCATTATTTCGAAAAACAGATTACCATCCCTGAATTCATTCATCTGATTGCGGAAGTCTTCATTATATTTTTCAAGATGCTCACGATAGTAAAGCATTACATTACTTTGAATAAATTCTTCCATCAGCTCGTCGTGTGTTTTCAATCCGCCGGCATTATTAAACCGGAATACCTGCGCATATCCAATCCAGTCTGCAATGTGAAAGCTGCTGTCACCAATTTTAAAAAGCGTTGCCAATTTATCCTGCTGCGACCCAATCCCTAATTTCTTCATATCGATAATGCTGTCCGTGTAAGCCTGAAGTACAGGTGCATTGTATGGGAAAAATTTACAACCGGCCTGTTTTTTTATTTTTTCAAGCATGGTTTTTTGCGAAGCAGAAGTTCTTTCTGCATTGTTTACAGCTGTTTTTAATTCACTCCAGTTTATTTTATCTATAGTGTCTTTTATAACAGGAACTGCACTCAACCTCTTTATAATATGAAAGCCATGTGAAGTTTCAAAGGGCATACTTATAGCACCATCTTTTTTTAAACCAAAAGCATTTTTTTCAAATTCTGGTTCATATTGCCCAATGCCAAATGTTTGCATATTACCCATTGCAGCTGCAGAAATATAATCGTTGCTGAATGCAGTTGCTAATTTCGAAAAATCATCGCCAGCTTTTAATCTTTCGTAAATCGAATCTATTTTTGATTTTATAATTTTTTTCTCATTTTCTTCAGCACCGGGAGGAAAAGCAAGTAAAATCTGTTGTGCCTTTAATTTGCCAATGGCACTACGTTCTTCTATATTTTTAAAAATATGATAACCGCTTTTAGACCGATACGGTGCGGAAGACTTTCCAATAGGAGTTGAGTAAATAATGTTTTCAAAAACATAAGGCAAGGTAAAAACAGTTATGAAGCCAATATCGCCTTTATTATTTTTGGCTGAAGGATCGTCAGAAAACTCCCCGGCAAGTTTCATAAAATCTTCGCCAGCTGCCAGTCGTTTTATTATTTCATCCTTCTTTTTATCTGCGCCAGCCAGATCGGTGGCCCCGGTATTCGTTTTAAATGCAATAAAAATATGTGCAACATGGATATCTTTCTGGCTTCGGTGAAATGCCTCCAGAGTTAGTTTATCCAGAGCACCCGGGTCAGTCATATAGTTATCTATAATCTGTAACCGGAGATTTTCCACTTCGCTGATCAGGGATGGTATTGTATCATATTTTCTGGAATAGGCTTCTCTTACTTTTAGTTTTGATTTGATATAAAGGTCCAGATAATCTTTAATTGCCTTGCTGCGATTGACAGCAGGTGAAATGGAATTGTTTTTTTCGAAGGCTCTTAAAAATTCTTTAGCATCTACAGAATACTTGCCATAAGTAAAAAGTTTTTGAGTGAAGGCGGATGAAATAAAAAGAACAAGGGCCGCAGTCAAAAATATTTTTTTCATGTAATTGAATTTATTAATGGGTTTAGTTATTTGCTTTCATTTTCATAGTCAGTACTTCATCCATCTGCAGGTAAGTTAGTTTTTTGGCAATGATTCGTTTGTCTTTGTCCAACAAATATAGTGTAGGAAAAGATTGTACATCATACAACTGGGAATAACCGGGTATGTTATTGGTCACTCTTTCTTTTTCCTCGGCTTTTGAATAAAACACATTCATCCATTCCAATTTATTTTCTGTGATAAAATTTTTCCAATCATTAATCGTTCCGTCTGTTTGTTTTGAAACGGCATAAATTTTTAATCCTGCTGCTTTCCATTTAGTACGGTAGATGCTGTCAATCTTAGGTAATGTTTCTTTGCAATGGCCACAGGTGGCATCCCAAAAACACACAAGGGTATAGGGAAAATTTTGTGCATACAGGCTTATTTTTTTACCGGAACTGTCTGGCAACTCTATATCAGCGGCGGGTGTTCCATATATATTTGCCATCAAACTAAAAGCCCGGTCTGTAACCAATTTTTTTGCTTTCTCATTCAGAAATGAATATTCTTTATTGGCTAAATATTTTTCATATAAATGCACAAACACCGCATCTTCCCACATATATTTTTGATTGTAATAGCGGTTAATGAGTTTGGGCATCAGAAAGCGGGTCATTTCGGGGCTTATAGATGCGTATGCAAGCATCCAGTCAATTTCTTTTATTATAGAATCTGCATTGGGTGCAACTACTTGTTCAAAATATTTATCAAACTTGCCTTCAAAGAAAGAGGTACGTGCAAACATGTCATCATAGAAATCAACACCATTCCAATAATTATTTTTATAATACCGGTAAGCATAAGCCGAATCATATTTACCACCGGGATGTAATGCTGCCGGGGGAACAATGGGTTCTTCCATTCCTTTTAATAAGCGGCTTAATATTCC
>JANLSA010000465.1:0-2014 GCA_031362085.1 Bacteroidota bacterium
GTAAGTCCATGTACAGGGGTAACAATTACGGTACAAGCAACTACACTTATAAACCCTAGTACGGCAGGTGGAACGAATGGAAGTATTACAGTAAGTGCTAATGGAGGTACTTCCCCTTATACATATAGTTCAAATGGCGGAGCATTTCAAGGGTCTGGTACATTTAATAATCTTGGCGCTAACACTTATATTATAATTGCGAAAGATGCAATAGGATGTACAGGTACAAATACATTTATACTTATCAATCCCGATCCATGCCTTGGAGTTACAATTTCACAGGTTATTAATACTACAGCAAATGTTCCTTGTTCGGCAGCTAATGGAAGTATAACATCATCAGCAGGAGGTGGATTATTTCCCTATACCTATAGTTTAAATGGAGGAGCTTTCCAAGGTTCAGGTACATTTAATAATTTAACTGCTGCCAGCTATACAATTACAGCTAAAGATGCAAATAGTTGCCAGGGTATTGCAAATGCTATTGTGACAACTGCTACTGAAGGCCCATTGTTTGCGCAAGTAAAAACGTTAGTCCAAAATAATTGTGCAGTTGCCGGGTGCCATGCCGGTGTTCAGTCACCCGATTTCAGAGTTGATTGCAATATTGTAACTAATGGAACACTTATTCAACAAAGAGCAGTTAATGGAAATCCAAGTTCTATGCCACCATCGGGATTATTATCATCTACTGAAAGAGCAAAAATAACAAACTGGATAAATGCCGGTGGCAGATATAGTGATTAATAAAAAAATTTAAATTTTTTAATTCCGGTTGTAAGCAACATCATTCATTTTATTTACAAATCATTTTCCCCAGCGAAAAGCTTTTATATCAAAACCAGCGAGATCAAGAATTCGGTCAACAACTGTAGCGGCAACCTCTTCAAGAGAAGTTGGCCGGCTGTAAAAAGAAGGAGTGGCAGGACAAATAATTCCACCAGCCAATGTAACAGTCTCCATATTTTTTATATGAATAAGATTGTATGGTGTTTCTCTTACCACACAAATTAATTTTCTTCTTTCCTTCAGCACTACATCAGCTGCCCGGGTTATTAAATCATTTGAAACACCAGTAGCAATTCGACCCAGGGTACCCATACTGCAGGGAATTATGATCATGACATTGTATTTTCCAGAACCGGATGCAAAAGGAGCATTAAAATCATTCTTTTCATAAAATCGTACTGGAAAATTTTTATACTCATCATTGCCCAATTCGGTTTGCCAAACTGTTTTAGCATTTTCACTCATCACCACACCAAGCTCATTCCATTGATCTTTTATCCCAATCAATTTGTCGAATAAATTTTTTGCATAGATAGATCCGCTGGCTCCGGTTATGGCAACTGCTATATTCAATTTTTGTTTCATGCTTCTATTCTTATGAGTTGCCTAACAAATTTATGCAAACGATTGTTTTGTAAAAAACTATTGAGTTCAATCAAAATTTGCAGTAAACTATTACTTATTTATCAAAAATTGTAAAAAAAAGTTGTTGTTACAACATTATTCCCGATATTGGCATTAGAATTTTCATAGGATAAGGTTTAATGGTTAATGGTTTTTGATTAAATACCCCCGATTTCTATCGGGGGTTACTTTTTCCCACTATCTCAAATTTGTTGCTTTTTATAAATTCAGGATTTTATAGTTCTACAAAAATTTATTTACGGTCTAAATACATGCAGCCCAATGTAAAGTGATTCGTTTTTATATTCATTTTTTAATGAGATAAAATTTCATTTTTATAATGTGAAGCAATTGTGATAAAATATCAAGAAAAAAAACTTGCCACTCTAAAAAAAATAACGACTTTAGTAATCTTATTTTCATAAGATAAGGTTTAATGGTTAATGGTTTTTGATTAAATGTCCTCCAATTTCTATTGGAGGGCTTTTTTTATTATACCATTATTGCATTAAAAAAAATGTGTAAACTACTTAATACCTGTATTGTAATAAAAACACTTTTAATTTTAGTTAACCCCTTTGAATCTTCTCAATACATTTTT
>JANLSA010000496.1:0-4408 GCA_031362085.1 Bacteroidota bacterium
AGAATATCACACAACGATTCACTGAAATAAAAAAAATCAATGCTTCTTTACTTGTAAAAGAAATTCCATGTTTAATAATTTCTGTAGAAAAAAACAGGAAAGGGCATATTAAAGAATTGCATCAGCAGCTTTGTGAGTTAAATGAAATGGAAGGAGTTAAGATGATTCTATATGTAGAGCATACAGTGGATGCAAATGATTTGCCTGTTGCGTTGTGGCGGTTTTGTAATAACCTCGACCCAAAAAGAGATTCTCACCTCTGTAAACTTCCAATCGCCGAATCCAGACAACTGACATCTGGTAGCTATTTCGCCTGCATGGGGTTAGATGGTACACGGAAAACAAAAGAGCATGATGATTTTCACCGCGACTGGCCTAATATTATTGTAGCCGATGATGAAACAATAAAAGCTGTGGATGAAAAATGGAATGAGTTGGGAATAGGGGAGTTTATTTCATCACCGTCTCTGAAATTTAAAAATCAGATGTATGGCGAAGAAGCAGTGGTTGGATGATTTTGTTTTGATTTTTATAAACTATTAGTGTCTTGTCATACCGAAACGGTGAAATTAAGACTCCTTTTACTTTAATGAAAAGTAGTTGAGGTATCTCAAGCATTAAAGAAGTGTGAGATACCTCGCCTTAGAGTCATTCAAATTGAAAATACATGAAAGTTCGGCTCGGTATGACAAGACGCCTGGGCTTTGGTGATTTCAAATTAAATTCAACCGGAATATTTATTCTTATATTTTACATTTTATATTCTTCATTTTAGATTTTACATTTACTTAATGACTGACAGCAAAATAAATATTTTAATGACTGGTGCCGGTGCTCCTGGTGCAGCTGGTATTTTGAAATGCCTTTTTCAAAACCCGGATGTTCATGTTACGGCAGCGGATGCAAGTGAATGCAGTGGGAAAATATCTGACAAACGATTTTGTACAAATACCTTTTGCACATCAGGAAAAATTTATTGAAGTATTGCTATCCGTTTGCCGGGAAAGAAATATTCATGTGCTGCTGCCATTGGTTACACGGGAATTAATCCCACTATCAAATCATATAAAGCAATTTGAAGCAGCTGGAATAAAACTTTTAATTTCTTCTGCCAATTCATTGGAGATTGCAAACAATAAATCCAAACTCTATCAATTTTTGGAATGGAGAGGTATTGAAGTTCCCGCTTACCGTGTTGTTGAAACGATTGAGCAATTTGAAAAGGCTGTTAAAGAATTAGGGTTTCCTGAAAAAGAAATTTGTTTCAAGCCATCATTATCCAATGGCAGTCGCGGATTTCGGATCATAACTAATAAAATAGATAAATTGGATTTGTTGTTGAATCATAAACCAACAGCAAGTTATATTTCATTGAGCGAGGCAATTCAAATTCTTTCATCCGGAAAATTTCCTGAATTATTGGTAAGTGAATATTTGCCGGGAGAGGAATATTCAGTTGATTGCCTGGTAAATCAGGGAGAAGCCATACTGGTTTTACCAAGATCAAGAAAGCGAATGATAAATGGAATAAGTGTGGAAGGAGAGTTTGTAAAAAATGATTTAATCATTGATTATTGTAAAAAAATAATCAGTGAGGTAAAACTGCATGGCAATATTGGATTGCAGGTAAAGCAATCGGCGGCTGGTAAATTTTTATTATTAGAAATAAATCCAAGAGTACAGGGAACGATTTCTGCTGCCTTGGGTGCCGGCATTAATCTTCCATTGCTTGCTGTAAAGCAGGAGTTAGGTTTACCTGTTTCTAAAGAAGAGTTAGATGTTAAATGGGGAACAAAATTTTCGAAATACTGGTGCGAGGCTTTTTATTAATCGCCTCATCCCGATCCCGAATTGTCGGGACAGGCTCTTCTCCTTGCGGAGAAGGCCATCTGAGCACAGCCCCTACTTAATGAACCTGTTTGAAAACAATCGGAGTGATTGTTATTTGCAGAATAAAAGAACAAATGTTGATAGCCTGTCCCGATTTTTTCGGGATGATAGTTCTGAAGTTTATAGTAGTAATGCTGTACCGTCCCTTCTCTGAAGGAGAAGGGATAAGAGGGATGAGGCCCAACATCCGCATAAATATTAACTTCTTATTTTCCCTATCTTCTTAAATTGCATAAAATTTAAAACCCATGAAACGATTTGGTGTTGGTTTGATGATGGCAATTATTGTATTGCCCGCCTGTGCACAACCCGGAAAAAATAAACTTGAAAAGAAACCCGCTGTTGTAAATAACAATACGCTTCTTTGGAAAATCAGTGGTAAGGGATTACAAACTCCTTCCTATCTCTACGGTACAATACATATGATTTGCGGCAGTGATGCCGGACTTAGCGACAGTTTAATAAATGCAATAGCTAAATGTGATGAAGTATATCTTGAAATAGATATGGATAATATTTTTGAAATGCTCGGTGCCATTAAATCATTACAGATGATCGGCGATACCACACTCGAAGATTTATATACAGCCGATGAATATGAAAAAGTAAAAACCTATTTTGAAAAAAACAGCAGTATGATTCCGTTTACAATGCTTCAAAAGTTTAAACCTATGCTGGCAAGCAGCCTGCTGGAACAAAAAGGAATGCAATGCGAAGATGCGGTGGCAATTGAACAGGTGATAATGGGCGAAGCCAATAAAAATAAAAAGCCGATTAAAGGGTTGGAGACATTGAAATACCAGGCTGGTATATTAGATAAGATTCCGTATAAGATGCAGGCAATGCAGTTGCTGAATTATATTGACAGTACCAATGCCGGTGTGGAAAATAAAGAAACTGAAATGATGATGGAAGCATACAAGTCTCAAAACTTGGAAAATTTAGAAAAGATGATGATGAAATCGGAGCCGGGTATGATGGAGTATTATGAAATTCTGCTTTTTGCCAGAAACAGGAACTGGATTGTGAAACTGAACGAACTGTTACCAAAAAAATCATTAGTGATAGCAGTAGGTGCGGGTCATTTACCCGGAGAAAATGGAGTGATTAATCTGTTAAGAAAAGAAGGATACAAAGTAACTCCGGTGGAAAATAAAATTGTGAAGACGAGGGAGATTTAAGATAATCATTATAGAATCTGAAGCATTTTTTCTTACTCAATTTGAATGCGGACTTGTGATCCTCTAAACTTCTATATGCCTCCTGCTCCCTGATTTTATCCAGGTTCTTGCCATTTTCAATAAATCATCCGGATCAAATGGCTTAACGATATAATCATCTGCACCAAGTTTTAATCCTTCCGTCCTGTCAACTTTTTCTGACATCGAAGTGCTGAAGATAAATGGTATCTCATATGTTTTGGCCGTGGTTAAAAGTAAATGCAAAACTTCGTAGCCATCCATTTCAGGCATACAAACATCACACACAATTAAATCAGGCATGAATTCACTGGCAAATTCAAGCCCCTTTTTTCCATTATTGGCAATAAGAATTTTATATCCTTCCAACTCAAGGTATTCAGTCAGGTTCTCAAGAATATCCAGGTTGTCTTCAATTAACAAAATTGTTTTCATTGCCGTTTAAATTAATTTCTTAAAATGAGTTGGCGATTTTTTTCAAATTGTCTGGAAAGCTGAAATCATGAACAGAAAAGGTAGTCAGATGTAAACAGATACGTGTTACACAACTATAGGAGTAAGTTGCATAATTCAGGTGTTTTTGTTGGTGATTTGCAGATGCAACAAACTGTAACCTTCCTGATTTTAGGAAAAATTGCAATAAAAAAAATGAGAAGAACAAGTAATCTTTTTTGAAATAGAGTTTGTGTTGATAGATTAATTTTTCAGCAGGTTTATTCTTTCAATTTAATAGGTATCCATATTTCCTCTTCTGAATCAGGATCTCCATTTTTATATTTTTCTCCTAAAATTTCAAAATGTGGCCTGTTATCTAATAAATAATCTTTTGAATTTGGCAACCAGGTTCCGAAAATGTATTGAAAAATTTTAGTGTCTGTATTTAAGCCCTTATAATGGAAAACGGCATATAAGCCACCTGTTAATATATAGGTTTCCATTTCATCCGGAACAGTATCAAAGTCTGCAACTTCAATTGCAGCCCACTTTTCAAATTCTGCATTGGGGTTAAAATCGTTGAATCGGTATGATTGGTCATAAACCTGCAATGAAAAGTATTCAGCCGTCAGATTATTTTTAATTTCTTTTCGCCTTGGCATAAATGATTGCCAAAGTTGTAAGGTTTTATTGTTGGCAAACGTCATTGTCATTCGTGTACCAATCAATTTCTTTTGCAGTAGAGTTTCAATTCTTGGCGTCATGCTGATTTTAAATAGGGGATTCTTCTAAAATGGGAAAAAAAATAAATGACTATCCATATATTACAACCTTGTAATGGAACCCCATAGGCACATAGTACACTAGAAAGAAACACATAGACC
>JANLSA010000522.1:0-2656 GCA_031362085.1 Bacteroidota bacterium
AAAAAAACCCTCACCCAATGTTTTATCCGGCCAAAAACGATAACCATAAGAACTTCCAACAATCCCGGTGTTTTCCTCAATCTGCAACCTGCCTGCCGGCAGGCAGGTTTGCAATTTTAAATTTTCAATTTGAAATTCTCCTGTAAGCCATTCAGCAATATCTTCATCTTCTTCCTTTGAATACGAACAGGTAGAATAAATCAACACTCCATCTTTTTTTAATGCAGGTAAAACGTCAGCCAGAATTCTTTGTTGGCGTTGAGAACATAACTGTACATTATTTTCGCTCCAGTGATCAATTGCATCCGGCTCTTTTCTAAACAACCCGCTTCCACTGCAGGGTGCATCTACTACAATTACATCAAAATAATTTTCGAGCCTTGCAAAATCTTTCGGATCGTTATTAGTTACAACAACATTTTCACAACCCCATTTAATAATATTATCCTTTAAAATATTATTCCGGCTTTTTATCACTTCATTACTTACCAGTAAACTTTCTTGATTAATCAGAGATTGAATATGTGTACTCTTGCCACCTGGTGCAGCACATAAGTCCAAAATTTTTATTGGTTTTGATAAATCAACCGTTTGCTTTAATACTTGTTCTAAAAACATACTGCTTGCTTCCTGTACATAATAACAGCCAGTGTGGAAGAGTGGGTCAAAAGTGAATGAGGGGCGTTCTTTTAAATAAAAGCCACTATCCGTCCAGGGAATTTTTTCTTCAATATTAAATTTTAAAACTTGCCTGACGGCAGTCAGGTCTTCAATTTTAAATTTAGAAGGGTTTAACCGGATTGAAGTTACCTGTTCTATACTCTCATGCACTTTTACAAATGCTTCCTTATTAAATCCATTTACAGATTCAAGTGAAGTTAATAATGCGTCGGGTAATTGCATGCGGCAAATCTACAGGTTGTGTGTCATTATATATATAAACTCAAAGCTGAAATGACTTAGAATTATAAAACGGATTGTACTAATAACGAACAAAATGTATAACACTAAAGCATTAGCTTTCAAGACGAATAATTTTTGTTCGTTGCGCCTTATAACATAAATTTACGTGTAAGCTGCAATAATTTGAAGACCCTACTATTCATACCTCTTACACTATGTATATCCTCTTGTTCTGACAGACAAGGGGACAAACCATTTGTAGCAACAAAACCAATTACTGACACAGTTTTAAAACATGACACCGTTTACTTAAACAACCAAAACAATTGGCAAGAAGGTTTTGGTTTGACACATGACCCTGAAGTAGATAGTATTTGGTTTAAACCAGTGAAGTTTTATATTGACAATCCAAAATGTTCACCGATTGCAATAGACTTTTATCTTGGAGAGTTTCGACCAACCGACAACCATACCACAGAAGCTCTACTTAAACTTGTTACGACAGACGACAGCAATCTTCGGCCTTTTTATCGTTGGTGTTTAAACAAGACAATACAAATTCAAGACGGCGCTTTAGCTGAATATACAGGAATTCCTGCAAGACATTACGCAGAAAAGTATCCAATGGAATTTTTTCAGTATATGGACATTGGCACAACCTTGGAAAAGTATAAAGATTGGGTTGGTTCAATTTCTTACAGCGGTTATTATGACAACGAAGACTATAAAAAAGCAGCTTCTATCAGACAACGTATGACTTCATTAATGAAACTGAATTGTAAGAATTGTAACATTGAATTGCAAAATCGTATTGACAAACTTGCAAAAGACTGCTTTCCATAAACCATTACTGCAGCTTAGATTGGTATTGCCAATTGTGGGGCTTGACATTGAAACAATCAGCAGCGGTATACCTTCTTTAAAAAGCTTTTTTCATTATCACTCCCGAAGCTTTCTGTATTTCTTTAGTATATACTTCAATTGTTTTAGAAACGATTTCAATATTCTCCTGTGCTTCTTTCCAGTTTCTTTCTTCAATGCCTTCACGGATGCCTGGCAATGTTTTTACACCATACCCGGTATAATAACCCGGCGCATATACCTGATGCTTATACCAGGATCTTCTTGGCAATCCCTTTTCATTAATCAGGCTTCTTTCTACCATAAAAAGAATTTGATTTAATTCTTTTTGTTTTTCCATTGGCAATTGTGTGCCGTTGCTATATAGTTTTTGAAATTCTTCTGAACTGTTTTTTAATTGCACCATCGCATTTTCAAGACTACTGAAATTAAGATAGGGAACAGCATCTTTTAGTTTTGGAGAATCAAATCCTTTCTTCGGATCCTTAGCAAGGTCATATAATTTATCGTTGATTAATTTATTCTCCGTTTCTGTTTCAAGGCGCATATTATCCGCCAGTGTTTTTAATTCCGTTACATAATCAGCCACTGTTTTTTGAAAACTGGAAAAATCAATAGGTAAAATATCTGCATTAGCTAATCGCATCATGGTTCTTCCTGCAGTTTTTGATAATGCAATACCATAATGAAAACCGGGATCTTTAAATTTTGTAAAATGATCGTAAGAATCATAAATGGAATGATACTCGCCACCACTCCCCTCACCACCAAAACCAAGATTCAATGAAGCAATACCAAGAAATTGTAAAAACCCTGACCAATCGGAACCGGCACCCAATGCACTGAGTTTAATATTTTTATTGCCCAGCATTTTTGCCCTTGCTGCTTTATC
>JANLSA010000548.1:0-21658 GCA_031362085.1 Bacteroidota bacterium
GACGATGGTTGGATTCCAGAATTTATCAATCATGGTAATAATGGTTTTGTGGTTCCTAAAGCAGACTATGCTAATATGCATACACAAGAACAAGACGACTACGATTTGAATAAAATCTATGAAATAATACAGGTCATCTTCATTAAAAGTTCTGTGCTTAAATCCTTTTAGTCTTTTTAAATCGGACGGTGTATAATGTTGAATAAACTGATAAGGGGAGTTGTCCATTCTTTGCAGCAACTCTTTACTTTTATTAATGATTGTCGTTCGGTTTCCCCATGAAAACAGGGCGGCAAAAAATCCGGCAATTTCTATATCCTGCTTTTTTGTAAAAGAATGCGGAATGGAAATGGGATCATCTTTAATAAATGCTGGTTGATTGTATTGATCAACTTTTGAATCCAGAAAATTTTTAAATGTAGTTTTCACTTCTAACAGTTAAATAAATCAGCTTGCTTTGTCTTTTTTCAATAATGCTGCCACTGCAATTAATACCCAGATAATATTCACAATCATGGAGGGATAAGCATTATGCCAGTACGTGTTGATTACAAAAAAAAATCCGCCAAAAAGATTACAGAAAATATAAAAAGGAGAAGAGGCTTTCCAAATGCCCCTCATATTTAAGAAATAAGCACCGACGATCAGCACTGACCCTATCCAACCGATAATTTCCACATAAATAATCATAAGCTTAGCCAATTGCATGATTCAGATCTTCAATCAAATCATCGGCATCTTCAATGCCTACACTTAACCGAATCAATGAATCACTTAATCCATTTTTAATTCGTTCTTCCCGCGGAATACTTGCATGCGTCATGCTTGCCGGATGATTAATTAAACTTTCCACACCACCCAGGCTTTCTGCCAAAGAAAATAAATGTGTGGATGATAAAACTCTTCTTGCTTCTTCCACACTATTGTTTTTTAATTCAAAAGAAATCATACCACCAAAATCTTTCATTTGCTTTTTAGCAATAGCATAACCGGGATGATCCGTAAATCCGTTCCAATAAACTTTAGCAACTTTAGGATTCGCTTTTAACCAATGAGCAATCTTTGCTCCATTCTCGCTATGTGCTTTCATTCTCAGTCCTAATGTTTTTATACCCCGCAAAACCAGGAAGCAATCCATCGGCCCAGGCACAGCACCGCAACTTTTTTGAATAAAATATAATTTCTCTCTCAATTCTTTATCGTTCATCATCAATGCGCCTTGAATCACATCACTATGTCCGCTTAAATATTTTGTGGCGCTATGCATAATAATATCTGCTCCCATATCCAATGGGTTTTGCAAAGCTGGTGATGCAAACGTATTATCAACTGCCAGCAAAATATTTTTAGGTTTTGTAATTGCTGCTACAGCTTCTATATCCGTAATGTTCATCAAAGGATTGGTTGGTGTTTCAATCCAGACGAGTTTTGTATTTGCCGTTACAGCATTTTTTATATTACCTGTATTTGTGGTATCAACATAAATGAATTTGATTCCGAATTTTTCAAACACTTTAGTGAATAAACGATACGTTCCGCCATACATATCGTTTGCGCAAATTACTTCATCGCCGGGTTGCAATAATTTAATTACCGCATCGGTAGCTGCTACACCACTGCTGAATGCAAGACCATAGTTTGCATTTTCAATAATTGCATAAGCATCTTCCAGTGCTTTTCGGGTCGGGTTTTGACTTCTTGCATATTCATATCCTTTATTTACACCGGGTGCTTCCTGTACATATGTACTGGTTTGATAAATCGGAGTCATAATAGCCCCGGTAGATGGATCGGGAGTAGCACCCGCATGAATGTATTTTGTAGCTGGTTTCATATTTATATTTTCAGAGCCGCAAAGATGAGAAATAATATACGAACGGGTGTCTTTTATATTATACAATTGCAGACCAAAATACCATTCATCAGCAGATTGATTCCTTTAACAGTTGCTTAACCTCACCGGTTGTTATTCATTCGTTCATGCTTCACCATAAGATTATTTTTTTTCAAACTCCTTTTTTATTGCTTCAGTTGTTTTAACGTTTACTAAATCATTTGAATTAGCAACTACCCTATTACCAGCTATTGAATTTCACTTGCAATCGCTTTGTTGATGAACTACTTTCAACAAAACATTATTCATCAATTAAAAATTTTAAGTCATGAAAAAAATCATCTTATCCCTAGCTGTTTTAATGCTGGTAGCAACCGGTTTTTCCACCACACCACTCCCGCATCCAGCGGTACCGGAAGAAATAAATGTAAAAGTGCTGGATGCTTTTAATAAAACATTTGTGAATACGGAGAATTTAAAATGGTATGAGAATGAAAATAATTTTGAAGCCCGTTTTAGCCTGGATGGAGTAAGATCAATTGTATGGTACAATAAAAAGGGTGAGTTATTAAAAATGCACCGCTATTACTTTGAATATAAATTACCTCCGTTTTTGTTAGGCAATATCCGGAAAAAAATGCCAGATCAAAAAATTTATGGTGTAACTGAAATTACAAATTCAGCCGGTGTGGCATATTATATAACAATTGAAGATAAAAAGAACTGGGTTCAACTGAAAGCAGATAATACCGGCGAATTTGAAATAATAGAAAAATTTAAAAAAGCATAATTAGCTTTAAGAAATATATGTTCCGGCGGTAAGATACCGCCAGTCAAATCGGTCAGCCGCATGCGCATCATGCGGCTGAATTGTTTTATGCAGTACTTCAGGTTTTAATATTTTTTCGGCTACTAATTTTGTTTTTGCTTCTCGTATCATTTGCTGAAAAGCTTTATTTTCCATCCATTTTTTTTGTGGGGGTTCAAAGCCAACTTTATCTTTTCGCCAAACAATTTCATTTGGCAATTTTTCTTTCATGCTTTCACGTAATAGCCACTTTGTCCAGCCATTTCGTATTTTAAGATTGGAGGGAAGTGTAAATAAAAATTCAACTAATTCATGGCTTAAAAAAGGCAACCGCACTTCTCTTCCGTGTGCCATACTGTTCCGATCGGCATATCGTAATAATTCTTCCAGGCCGTTGGTAAACGTATTGAAATGTAAAGCACCATTTAAATTGTAATAGGAAGGCGTGGTGTAATATGCTTCTTTACTTTGAAACCTTACAAACTCTTTTGTCAAATCTTCCTGACGCAGTGCATGTAATAAATATTGTTTTTCCAGAACGATAGATGCAAAATCGGGAATCCATGCAGCGATTGCATTATTAACGCCAAATTTTTCCTGTACACCATTTTCTCTTGCAGCATTTAGTTCGCCGCTGCGCAACAATTTCATTTTTCTAAAAAGTTCCTGCCAATACCATTTATAGTATTTATGATATCCTGCTAATGTTTCATCAGCGCCTTGTCCATCCAGTAACACTTTTAATGTATGTTGTTTCGCTAATTCATAAACCTTATACTGTGCTAATACACTTGCACTGCCAAAAGGTTCTTCCTGATGAAAACAAATTTTTTCAAAATCGTTTACTAAATCATTTTCATTTACAGCCGTTGTAAAATGCTGAAGATTGAATTGATCTGCGATTTGTTTTGCAAACAGCGTTTCATCCTTTTCAAAGCCCGGAAAGACAGCAGTAAAAGAAGTAAAAGGTGAGTTGTTTCTCGTGAGTGGGCTGGCAGTTGCTATTATTGAAGAACTATCTAATCCACCGCTAAGGCTAGAGCCGATTGCCACATCGCTTCGCAATCTTCTTTTTACAGATAATTGAAAAAGATGAATAAATTTTTCAATCGCTTCTTTATCTTTTATTTTCTTATCAATTTCTTCGCTATCTATTTCCCAATATTTATCAATGCTCAGCTCATTCAGTTGAGGATAGAAATTTAATCTGCAGGCAGGTGGCAGCTTAAATATGTTTTCATAAAATGTTTCTTCCGGTTTATCGGGGTTGCCCGTATAGCCGATTGTAATAAAATTAAAAAGCATTTTAAGATTAGAGCTTCTCTCGATTCCGGCAGCCCACAATGCTTTCATTTCACTTGCAAATAAAAATTGTTTGTTATTAAAATAATAATAAAATGGTTTTTCGCCAAACCGATCTCTTGCTGCAAACAACACCTTTTCTTTCTCATCCCAAATAGCAAATGAAAACATGCCATCAAAATAATCTACGCAATCATCCACCCAGCAATCGTAAGCTGCCGCTATTATTTCCGTATCTGTTTTTGATTTAAATGAATATCCTTTTTTTTGAAGTTCTTCCCGCAGTTCCGGATAATTATAAATTTCACCATTATGAATAATTGTGTACCGGTTGTAATAATGCATGGGCTGACTGCCTGCAACAGTCAAATCAATGATTGAAAGACGCCGATGGCCAAGCAATACATTTCCCGCATCATTTTGCCAATGCCCTTCACCATCGGATCCGCGGTGAGCAAGCGCATCGGTCATCTTTTTCAAATGCGAAAATGAAAACGATGAAGAATTGGTTTGTAATATGCCTGCTATGCCACACATGCAATGAAGATAACCGTAATTAAGGAATGATGTTTAGTTTATAGAAAAATCAATGGGTAATCTGATTTCAAAATTATCCCAGGCCATTACAAGATCGGCGCCACTTTTGGATTCATCAAATATCATTGTAAAATACTCCGTATGATGGTCCACAATTGTAACCGTTGCATTAAATCGGAATAAATCTTTTGATGTGTCCTGCCGCAGGCCCCAGGTATCAATATTGCTATTTAATACAATCACCCAGTTTTTTTCATTGGGAATGCTGTATAATATATACCTGCCGGGTTTTATTTTTTTATTTTGAATTGTTACTTCTCTGAAAAACTGAATCTCGGTTGCTTCATTAGCACCCAGCCGCCAGGGTTCATCATACTTCAATACATCTTTGAATAATACTCTTCCGTTCAGATGCGGTCGGCTGTAAATTATCCGTATCATCAACGGTGTTGTTATTTGGTTCGCCACATTCATTTTATAATATTCCACCGGATAATAAATCATATCCATTGGAGAAACATCCACGGCTGAATATTTATTCGATGCGTAGTTGTGAGCATGATTAATCGTTTTTACCGTATCTGTTACAGCTATTGTTTCGGATTTTTGCTGTTCACTGGTTTTATTTCCACACGATACAATAAAAAAAATTGAAAATAATAAACCGGCATTTGTGTAATTTTTCATTTGGTAAATTTAAAAAACAAAAGGGACTGAAACTTTTAAAGTATCCCAGGCCACAATAAGGTTACAACCTGAAAATGTTTTATCAAAAACCATTGAAAGTGATTCTGTAATCTCGGTTGTTTTAGTAACCGGTACTTCCATTCTCGCAATGTCTTTTTTTATATCGTACTTAAATGAGCCCCAGATATCAGTATCTTTATTTAAGATAATCGTCCATTTTTCCTGTTCCACTATTGCGTATAAAGTATAACGGCCTTTTGGAATTTTTTTCCCACCAAATTTTACAGTTTGATAAAACTCGATTTCCGTTGCTTCGTTGGCACCTAAACGCCATACAACTCCATATTCTACCAGCTCGCCAAAAACAACTCGTCCGGCTTTTTGCGGACGACCGTATATTAACCTTATGACCGGTATATCAGCCGCTTTATCTTTAATTTTTAATACCGGATAGTTGTCGGGATAATAACTCATATCCATCGGCGACTTATCTAAAGCTGGCAATTTTGTTACCTCTGTTTGTGCAGTCAGGGCAGAGTTAATGAAAAATAAAACAGAAATGCTTAAAACGATTTTTTTCATGTACTGGTGTTGTATTTATCAAAAATATATTATTCAGTCAGTACTTTAAAACCATTTATATAGTTAAGATTCATTTAACAGGTATTTGAACCGATTTTCTGCAAATTGTTTTATATCGCCGCTAAAATAATTGTACTGTTGTTGAAGCCATTCTATATTTTCTGTAAATAACCTGAAAGCTGTTTCACTTTCCGTAATATAAGATGCCCGGCGCACCAAACCCCCAAAACTTTTTTCTATCCCCAAAAGGCTTTGGTAGTTATAAAGCCAATTCTGTGATTTCATATATGGAAACATGATTGCAAATTTTTCAGGAAACCATTTCCTGTTTTCATCAAGCAATGTATACGTAGTTTGAGAAAAGATTAATAATGACGAATCGGTAAAAACCGTTTTATCATTTGCAAGAAAATAATCATATACCACATCTATAAAAGCTCCGGCATATAAACGATAATGTGGTCTGAAAATTTCTTTCGCCATCTTTGTTGCTTCATGAGCATCTGTAAACGCATCTATATCCCGGTGCAATGCAATTCCTTTCTGAATTCCGGGTGGATAATCATATTTCTTTTTTCCTTTTACAAAATCGCTGATCATATTGCCCGCTAATATTTCGGGATGGTTAAAGGAAAAATATGCATGAGCCAGATAATTCAAATTTTTTTTATTGCTTTAAAGTTAATGAATGTGTTGTAATGTTAAGTGTGTTTAACAGAGCCCGCCGCTAATCACAATTGACTTGACTCAGGCTGTAACACAAAATACCTTTGAAGCGTCAAACCAAGTATAGATTGAATATCAAAAATCATCAATCTTTAAATATAAAAAGGTGAGTTATGAAAAAGATTTTTTTATCAGCAGTTTTTGCCATGTTATTTGCTACAAACTCCTTGTTTGCAGCTGAAGTAACTGAAGTCAATTCAGTAGTATTAAATGCCTTTAAAAAGCAATTTACCAATGCCGGCGATGTAGAATGGAATACCGGCAGCAATTATTTTAAAGCTAGTTTCCTGTACAATAATAATTACGTGAATGCCTTTTATAGTCAGGAGGGGGAGTTTATAGCAACAACACGCAATATTTCTTCAGTAAATCTACCGATACTTTTACAAACAAGTTTAAAACAAAAATATAATAATTATTGGATTAGTGATTTGTATGAACTGGCAAAACCTGAAAGCACTTCCTATTATATAACATTGGAAAATGCTGATCAGAAAATTATTTTAAAATCATCCGGCGGATCTGAATGGACTCAGTATAAAAAATCTGGTAAAGTATAATATACGCTAAAAGCATTATCTGCTTTAAGCTAAACAGTAGTTTTGGTGTGTGGTAAAAACAACCCCGTATTCGCATTAGCGGAGCGGGGTTTTGTTTTTAGAGTTATTCAAATTTGATTAATAAATGAGTTCAAATTATCCCGGTATAATGCCGAGAGCCATACAGTATCACATATCTTATTGGGCTATTTTATATGGCGATTCGATAATAATGAAATACAAAACATATATTTTTGTCAGATAATTTTTTTTATTATGAATAAAGGACCTGTTTCAAAATTTATCGAACATCATTACCGACATTTCAATGCAGCCGCTTTAATGGATGCAGCAAAGGGGTATGAAACACATTTATTGGAAGGTGGAAAAATGTTGGTGTCTTTAGCTGGCGCCATGAGTACCGCTGAGTTGGGAATTTCCCTTGCTGAGATGATTCGCCAGGATAAAGTACAAATTATAAGTTGCACGGGTGCAAATCTCGAAGAAGATGTTATGAATCTTGTTGCCCATACTCATTATAAAAGAGTACCGAATTACCGCGACCTTACTCCGCAACAGGAATGGGAGTTATTAGAGAATCATTATAACCGGGTAACTGATACTTGTATTCCTGAAGAAGAAGCTTTTCGCCGGCTGCAAAAACATTTAGTAAAGCAATGGAAAGATGCTGAAGCAAAAGGTGAACGATATTTCCCGCATGAATTTATTTATAAAACAGTTTTAAGCGGGGAACTGAAACAGTATTATGAAATAGATCCTAAAGACAGCTGGATAGTGGCTGCTGCCGAAAAAAATATTCCAATTATAGTACCGGGTTGGGAAGATAGTACCACTGGAAATATTTTTGCCAGCTATGTAATCAAAGGAGAATTAAAAGCAAGCACAGTTAAAAGTGGTATTGAGTATATGGTATGGCTTACCGAATGGTATCGTGGCAATTCGTCTGGAAAAGGAGTTGGTTTTTTTCAAATAGGTGGTGGTATTGCTGGCGATTTTCCAATTTGTGTAGTGCCGATGATGTACCAGGATTTGGAATGGCATGATGTACCCTTCTGGAGTTATTTCTGTCAAGTAAGTGATTCAACAACTTCATATGGATCTTATTCGGGTGCAGTGCCCAATGAAAAAATTACCTGGGGCAAACTGGATATTAATACTCCAAAATTTATAGTTGAAAGCGACGCAACCATTGTGTGTCCGTTGATTTTTGCCTGGATTTTAGGATGGTAGGGACGTGAATGGTTAATTGTGAGTTATGAATAAAGCAATTATTTGACTTCTGACTGCCCGCTGTTGACTGAAACTTCTCTTTCCTTTCTTCGTAAATAAAGGCAAGATGGGGATTGTATATTTGCATTTACAAAATTTTGTGAGTTATGATTAAGACAGGCAATCCGATTATCAGCATTTATACAGAAATGACGCCCAACCCGGAAACAATGAAGTTTGTTGCCAATAAACTTTTATACCCCGGCAAGAGTATCGATTTCCCTGATGCAGAAACTGCCAAGCCTTCCCCACTGGCTGTTGAATTGTTTGGCTTTCCGTTTATTAAAGCTGTTTTTATTGCAAGCAATTTTATTACCTTAACAAAAACGGTTGATACAGATTGGGAAGATGTGATACCAAGCATCCGGACTTTTTTAAAAGATTATTTGGAAGAGGGAAAAGCTGTAATTAATGAAGATGAGGTGATTACAATGAAGCAAGAAAGCAGCAATGAAGTAAGTGCAGATGATGATGACGTGGTAAAAAGAATTAAAGAATTGCTGGAAAATTATGTAAAACCTGCAGTAGAAATGGATGGGGGTGCTATCCAATTTAAAAGCTACAACGAAGGAACTGTTAATCTGATGATGCAGGGTAGTTGCAGTGGTTGCCCATCAAGTATGATAACCCTGAAAGCCGGAATAGAAGGAATGATGAAGCGAATGATACCGGAAGTAAAAGAAGTCGTGGCTGAGTCAGAATAAATTCAATGATAACCAGAATAAAAAAATCTTATTAGACAAAAAACGAACTCTTATGTTCGTTTTTTTTGTTCAATTATTTAAAGCCCTGCAATTTCAATTACTTCTGCTTTTTGAAATGAAAGGCAATGATATTAGTGAAAACAATACTCAGATCACTACCAGATTTAAAACTAAAAAAGAAGCGAAGTATTTACGACTTGCTAAATCTTCAGGTTCTTTTAATCCAATTTACTCCTCGTTCTTTTAAGTAATTTAATACAAAATCAAAACAATTTTTGTGTTTACCAACTAACTCCGGAGGAAAAACTCCTTTTTCTGAAAACAGATTTTGTGCAATTAGATTTACTGCAGCTGTACAAGTATACCCGGTAGTTCGGGCCATCGAAGAGATTTTTGTTTCCTTGTCATAATAATCCAGCAGGCTCCATTCCATTTTTTTATTTTCTCCATGAAGAATTACTTTCATAACTGTCAGCTCTTCTTCTTCCATTCCCAATTTCCATTCATTAAATAAAATCTGAGATGTTACTTTTAACGGAGAAACTTCAATGCCGTTTACTTCAATTGTTTTTTCACTGAAGAACCCACTTTCTTTCAAAGAAATAATGATATCAACATGACCCGGATAACGCATTGTTTTTTCCTTCTGATTTTTTATATGAGGCATCGTGAAGAGTAACGACCTTAATCCATCGGTATTAAAAGCTTCCAGTGTACCGAGTTCATCAAAATGAACCCACTCCACATCACTTAAGGCAGGCTTGGTAACAATATGCCCGTTTTCCATCAGTCGAGCAGGCCTTGTATATTCTTCAATTACATCAGCAGGAGAAAAAGGTGCTTTATACTGAAATGGTTTTTTACGAATCTTTGGTAAGCCCCCTACATAAATTTCCAGTGCATTAATTTTCATTTCTTCATTATAGCGGCCAATAATAAAATTACTCATGCCGGGTGCTACACCACAATCGGTAATAACAGTTACTCCTTTTTCTTTTGCCAGTTTATCCAGTTGCAAAACATCTTCGGGGAAAAAAGAAATGTCAACAATGTTTTTACCACATTCAATTACGGCTTCCAGTGTTTTATATCCCATAAATCCTGGAACTGCTGTAACCACAATATCAAATGAAGAAAGCAGTTGAGGATAAGAATCGTAATTACTTAAATCAACATTTTGTGTTTCTACTCTTGGATTCTTTTTGTTCAGTAATTCAAGATTTTTTTCACTCATATCAAATGCTGAAACATGATGCCTTGAAGAAAGATCGAGGGCTATTGCATTGCCAACCATACCTGCACCGAGTACTGCAATTTTCATTGATAAAAAATATTTGAATGTAAAGATGCGGAAAATCAGAGATGTTGCAGGTTCTTTATCGTTTTTTCGTTTTCAGTATTGCCTGTGTTCAAGGTTGAAGCAGGCTCAAACAGCATTACTTCAACTTCTTCTTTTGCGTTGGGGCGATGTTCAACGCCGCGAGGTACGATAATAAATTCTCCTTCGTTTATTGTAATTGTTCTATCCCTGAACTCCATTTCAAAATTTCCTTTTACGACATAGAACATTTCATCTTCAAGTTCATGATGATGCCAGACAAACGGCCCTTTAAACTTTACAAGCTTAACCAACCACGGCTGGCAGGCCTGTTGCCCGTTCAATTCTCCCACTATTTTTGGACTCCAGTATTCGGAGAAGTGTGAAAATTTTTCGGCAAGATTAATTTTTTCCATACACTAAAAGTAAAAAAAGTCCCCCGATAAACCGGG
Organism: Bacteroidota bacterium; assembly: GCA_031362085.1. Classification (GTDB taxonomy): domain Bacteria; phylum Bacteroidota; class Bacteroidia; order Chitinophagales; family Chitinophagaceae; genus VBAR01. The sequence goes on from JANLSA010000548.1 coordinate 10,780, forward strand.
AGACTTACTAACCCAATTATTTTTTCATCAATAGAAAAACTGTTCACTAATTATCTTTCCGTCTTTTACTTCATAAACAGCTATTTCGTCCATCTTCATTCTTCCGGCACCTTTCATAGTTACATCCATCCCCATCGCCACGCTGAAATATTTTCCACTAACAACTGGTGGAGTCGAATGGCCTCCATGCATTTCTTCCACACCTTTGTTAAAATCCTCTCCTTTTTTTCTGATAGCAACCAGTCCCACCGCATTTGTCATACCGGTTGCAGCGGCATGTGGTGGTTCAATGCTTACAGCGTCTTCGCTGTAAAGTTCTTCCTGAATTTTGTCAAACTGACCAGTTTGGGCTAATTCATTAAAGCGGTTGGCTACTTCCTGAGTTGTCACTACCGCAGATTCTGTTGTTGACATAGTAATAAAATTTAAGTGTTAAAAAAAATTGAATCAAAAGCTACGGTTATTTTGTGAACTATGAGGTTAAAAAATTATTAATGGCAAATTTTAATGGATAGGCTAAATTGAAGCGGAATTAAGTATTTCCCCATTTATGATTTTAAAGAAAATTGGTTGTAGCTTTTTAATTGTCCTTTGCTTTTTATTTTTTATAGGTTGTGCTGTCAGCAGCAACCCGCTTAGGAAAGAAATCAAGCTGCTGCAAAAAGGAAAAATTAAAAATGATTCCAGCTACATTTATGCATTACCATTTGAAAGTAACAAAGCACATTTACTAGTACAGGGCTATTTTGGAAAATTTTCGCATAAAGAAAGAGCGGCACTTGATTTTAAAATGAAGAAGGGAACAGAAGTATTGGCTGCAAGAGATGGTGTGGTAACAAGGGTAAAAGATGATGGTACAAAAGGAGGAGCAAAAAAGGAATTTCGTTCTGATGGAAATAATATAATTATTCAACATGCTGATAATTCAAGAAGCGGTTACTGGCATATACAAAAAGATGGCGCCCTGGTAAATGTTGGCGATACAGTAAAGAAAGGACAGCTGATTGCATTAAGTGGCAATACCGGATATACCGCTTTTCCACATTTACATTTTATCGTTTGGAAAAATAATGATAAGGGACAATGGCAACAGGTGCCAACAAGATTTGAAACCTCAAAAGGAATAAAATATCCTAAAGCCTTTAGGTGGTTCAGAAGCAAATAAGAAACATTTACATTTGTCCTAAGGACTCCTTTGGAGAAAAATTTTTACTTTGAGTTTACAGGAAATCTGGCAACAGTTTATTGAAGGAATGAAAAACACGACGTGGTTGGAATATCTGGCAGTGTTTGCCGGAATTGCCAGTGTTTGGTATTCAAGGGTTGAAAACATCCTTGTTTATCCTGTGGGCCTGATCAATACAATCATTTATGTCTACCTCAGCATAAAGGGGCAGTTACTGGGTGAGGCTTCAGTAAATTTTTACTATACAGTCATGAGTATTTATGGCTGGCTGCTCTGGACAAAAAAAAATCAACAGCATCATCTGGTGGTTCATGTAAGTTTTTCTGACAGCAAATGGTGGCGATATCAATTGTTGTTTTTTGCAGCCTTTTATTTGGCCATTTATTTTTCGTTAACTTATTTAAAAAGATCATTTGCTCCCGGTGCTATTCCGTGGGCAGATGCGTTTGCTTCAGCATCTGCATTTACCGGCATGTGGCTGATGACAAAAAAGAAAGTGGAAAGCTGGTACTGGTGGATTGCAACCAATATCGCTTCCATTCCCTTATATTTTGTAAAGCATTATGTTTTTACAAGTGTGTATTATCTTGTGTTGCTGGTGATGGCCGTATTCGGGTTAATTGAATGGGCGAAAAGAGGTCATCAAAAAATTAATATAACATGAGTTATTGTAAATACATCAGTACGCTTAAACCTGGTGAACAGGCTGCGCATAAAGAATATCATGATAAACTATATGGTTTCCCGATTCAGGAAGATAATGAACTCTTCTGTCGGTTAATTTTAGAAATAAACCAAGCAGGCCTCAGCTGGACAACTATTTTAAATAAACAAATTGGTTTTAGAAAAGCATATCACAATTTTGAAATAAAAAAAGTAGCTGCATATAAAGAAAAAGATTTTACAAGGCTGATGAACGATGCATCTATTATCCGCAACCGGCTTAAGATTAATGCTGCTATTGAAAATGCAAAGACTATACTACAGTTACAGAAAGAATTTAATTCATTTAAGAATTGGTTAGATCATCACCATCCTAAAACAAAAGATGAATGGACAAAACTTTTTAAACAGACATTCAGATTTACAGGTGGTGAAATTGTAAATGAATTTTTGATGAGTACCGGCTATTTACCATCACCTCATGAAGAAACTTGCCCCATTTATAAAAAAGTATTGAAATCAAAACCGGCATGGTTAATAAAATAATTTCACTCCCATTTTAACAAAATACCTTTTGTGTAATTAAAGAAAGATTTTCAATACGTTTAAAAAGATATTTCTATATTTATAGACCCTTCCAACGAAACCAACTTAAAATTTCCACTTTTATGACATTTAACTCTTCCGGCTCCAACCAGGATTCGCAGGCAATTGCCAATTTTAATGACACCGGTATTACCCGGAATTTTTCTCTTGATGTGCTCCGCGGTATTGCTTTATTAGGCATCCTGCTTATCAGCATATGGGAGTTTGGCGGCTTTAATACGAATGAGCAAACAAGACTTCGTCTGCTGCAAAAAGGAACAGATTATAATTTGTACTACTACATCTCTGTTTTTTTTGAAGGCAAAATGCGGGCCTTGTTTTCATTGGTGTTTGGTGCCGGCATCCTGTTATTTATGGCAAAGCCAAACCGCCCCGGATTGGTAGGTACACATGAGCTGTATATCAGAAGAAATATGTGGTTGATGGGTTTCGGAATATTCAATGCAATTGTTTTATTATGGCCGGGTGATATTCTTTTTCAATATGGTGTCATGGGTATTTTATTATTCCCATTTTTCAGAATGTCCCGCCGGTCATTACTAATAGCTGCTTTGGTGGCTACATTGATATACTGTGGTAAATCGTATTGGAATTATGCCGATGATAAAAAAGCTTATAAAAAATTTAAAGCGGTAACTCTTGTTGAAGAAAAATTTAAAAAAGACAGTACTACACGACATCAAAAAGATAGTCTTGCGGGCTTCTCAACAGATTCTTTAAAAGTAAGAGATTCAACAGGCAAAAAAAATGATACACTAAATAAAGAACAGGCAAAAGATAAAGGTGCCTGGGAGGGAATGGTAAAAAATTTGAAATATGATTCTACCAACGCTGCAGTAAAAAAGGATAATAAAGAAATGCGATCGGGCTATGGTAAAATATGGAATTATCTTTTACAGCGTTCACAGTTTAAAGAAGCGGCCTGGCTTTATCGTACAGGTATCTGGGATATTGGTTCTATGATGTTACTCGGAATGGCTTTGTTTGGATTTGGATTTTTTAATGCAGATTTTTCAAAATCAAAATACCTGGTAATTGCGGCCATGTGTTTAATTGCCGGATTTTTGTTGGCATGGCTGAAATTGGATAATCAACACTCCAAGTTAGTAGATTATGCAAAATATATTGACGGACATGCAATTCCCCCTAACCAGTTTTTTCCAATTGAACGGTTATTGTTTGCTACCGGTTATGCAGCATTCATTCTATTTTTCATCCGGGTCAATATTCTAAAATGGCTCTGGGGTGCTTTATCTGCCGTGGGCAAAATGGCAATTACCAATTATTTTATGCAAACCCTTATCTGCACGTTATTTTTCTATGGATATGGTTTTGGTTATTTCAGCAGGCTTTCACAACAACAACTTTATTTTTTAGTTGCCGAAATATGGCTTGTACAAACAGTTTTCTCCATCATCTGGCTAAGGTATTATAATCACGGTCCGGTGGAATGGTTGTGGCGTTATCTTATTTATGGTAACCGTTTTCCGAATAAAAAGAAAATGAAATAAGAAACAATTTAAGCACAATCAAAATTTTTTTTATCAAGCAATAAAAAAATTATGGAAACAACTGCAACAATAAATAATCCACAACCGGTATTACAAGCCGACCGAATTAAATCTGTAGACATGATCCGCGGCTTTGCTTTGCTCGGCATTTTATTAATGAATATTCCCGGCTTTGGATTTAACTGGGATGGCTGGCCAAACATTCTGAGAGGGCCACATAACACTAAAGATTATTACACCCTGGCGGCTATCTTTAGTTTTTTTGATGGTACAATGCGGGGTTTGTTTTCAATGTTGTTTGGCGCCGGAATGATTTTATTTACACTTAATAAAAAAGAATTACCCGATGGCCCGTCGGTAGCTGAATTTTATTACCGCAGGTTATTATGGCTGGTGTTATTCGGAGTTTTCAATGCATTTATTCTTTTATGGTTTGGCGATATTTTATTTTATTATGGTTTATGTGGGATGTTGTTATTCGTATTTCGCAAAACAAATCCTAAATGGCTGCTTGTACTTGGCTTTGTATGTGTGGCCATTGGCATGTTAAAATCGCAGCTGGACTGGAATGAAACCAGAGGAAAAAGAAAGGCATATACAGAAGCAGTTAAAGCAGAAAAAGAAAATAAAAAATTGACAGATGAACAAGAGGCTGCAAAAACAGAATGGACAGAAATGGAAAGAAGAAGAACACAACCCGATACAACATTCACTAACCGCAACCTGAGAAAAATGCGGTCAGGATACGGGACTATTTTCACTTACTGGACACCGATGAATGCAGACAATGAAACATGGGGAATGTATCATGGATTATGGGACATGCTGTCCATGATGCTTATCGGTATGGCACTATTAGGCTGGGGTTTTTTAAGCAACCGTCTTTCTACTTCTACATATGCAATGTGGTTGCTGATTGGTTATGGAATTGGTATCCCAATTGGCTTACTTGCATTTAAAGAAGGATTGCTTGTACAGTTTGCAGAATTTGGAAATTATGTTGACCGTTACCGTATTTCACATCAGTTGCTATATGATGTTCGCAGAATTTTATTATCAATCGGCCACGCAAGCTTATTATTATTAATTTTCCGAAGCCGTATTGTGCCCTGGTTAATGAAAGCATTGGCAAATGTTGGGCAAATGGCATTTACTAATTATTTAATGCAATCTATAATTTGCACCTGGATCTTTTATGGATATGGATTTGGATATTACAATAAACTAAAATTCCATCAGCTGTATTATGTAGTGTTTGCAGTATGGATATTTCAACTCATATTTTCATCCATCTGGTTACGTTATTTCCGCTTCGGCCCTTTTGAATGGCTGTGGCGTTCGTTAACGTACTGGAAAAAACAACCCATGAAAAGATAATGAGCCCCGAAACATTAAACAGAAACCCACAACCGGTAGCTGCTGCCGACCGAATCAAATCCGTAGATATGATCCGCGGTTTTGCATTGCTTGGAATACTATTAATGAATATTCCCGGCTTCGGCATCAACTGGGATTATTTTGAATCCATCCTCAATGGGCCGCATAACACAAAGGATTATTATACTGAGTTTGCTGTTGATGTTTTTTTTGAGGGTACCATGCGGGGTTTATTCTCCATGCTGTTTGGCGCCGGTATGATTTTATTTATCCAGGGTAAAAAAGAATTACCGGACGGGCCTTCAATTGCAGAATATTATTACCGGAGATTATTATGGCTGGTACTGTTTGGTGTAATTAATGCCTATGTGTTTTTATGGCCTGGCGATATTCTGTATTTCTACGGTTTATGCGGCATGTTGCTTTATGTGTTTCGTAAAACAAATCCTAAATGGCTGCTCGTATTAGGATTTTTATGTCTGGCCATAATGACTTTTAAAGGGCAGTTGCGCTGGAATGAAACAAGAGAAAAACGAAAAGGATACACCGAAGCAGTAAAACTTGAAAAAGAGAATAAAAAACTCACCGACGAACAAAAAGAAGCAAAAGAAGCATGGTTGGCGATTGAAAAAAACATGAAGCCAGATACTTCCGAATCCAATCGTAACGTCCGTAAAATGCATTCGGGTTATGGAACTATTTTTACCTATTTTATTCCGTGGAATAGCGGCGGCGAATCCTGGGGAATGTATAATTGGGCTATGTGGGATTGCCTGGGTATGATGTTGGTTGGAATGGCATTATTTGGCTGGGGCTTTTTCAGTAACCGGCTTTCTTCATCTACTTATTTATTGTGGTTGTTGATTGGTTATGGTATTGGTATTCCGATAGGCATAAATATGTTTAATGAGGGCAGAATGATTCCGCTTGCTGAATTTGGAAATTATGTTGATCGTTACCGGATGCAGCACCAGTCACTGTATGATGTAAGAAGAATTTTATTAACGATTGGTCACGCAAGTTTACTTATGCTGATTTTTCGCACCCGTATAATGCCGTGGTTAATGAAAGCACTGGCCAATGTTGGACAAATGGCTTTTACCAATTACCTAATGCAATCCATCTTCTGTACTTTGTTTTTTTATGGTTATGGATTGGGTTTTTATAATAAATTAAAATTTCATCAAATCTACTATGTGGCATTTGCCATATGGATTTTTCAAATTATTTTTTCGGCCATCTGGTTACGGTATTTCCGTTTCGGCCCTTTTGAATGGCTGTGGCGTTCGCTTACGTACTGGAAAAAACAACCGATGAAAAAATAATTTCTGTTACCTTTCATTTATGGTAAACAGAAATTTAGTTTCAACTTTAATATTTCTGCATTTTATGTTTATTGTGCAAACTACTCAAGCACAAAATAGTTTTCCCTCTTTTATCCGTACGAGTGGTAAGCTGACACAATTAGCTTACAGCAGTGGTGAAGACAGATTAGGAAGTGCCAAAATGGGATACATCGATACCAATGTTGTTTTGAAAGTAGTTGATACGTTGAAAAATTTATACAAAGTACAATTGTCTGCTTCCCGTTTTGCATTTATAGAAAAAAAAGATACGCAGCCGGTTGCAGATACATTACTGACAACAACCATATCTGAAAGCTGGCGGATAAAAGGCGGCGATGAGTTTGATTCAGTAAGTATTTCTTTATCAGGAAGAGTTCCATATAAAAGCTGGATGGAAATAAATCCTTCAACGATAAAAATTGAACTCTACAATGTACAATGTAATACCAACTGGATAACTCAACTACAATCTGCCAAAGCTGTAAAAAATGTTTGGTATGAACAAGTGGAAAATGATGTATTGCAGATAACAATTGAATTGATAAAACAACAGCATTACGGTTATAGCATAGGTTATAATGGAAAATCATTGCTCTTAAGAATCAGAAGAATCCCAGCGTATACTGACATAAGAAAAATGACCATTGTTATAGATGCTGGACATGGAGGAACTAACACCGGAGCATCAGGAACAAAATCCGGGATAGCAGAAAAAGATTATACGCTTTTGTTTGCAAAAGAGCTGGAGAAAATTTTACAAAAGAAGAAAGCGAAAGTAGTAATGGTCAGGGAATCGGATACCACCATCGATAATAAAGACCGGGTACGCTGGGCTCAACAAAATAATCCCGATGTATTTATATCCTTTCATCTTAATTCTTCGAGCCGGAATACCGTGAGAGGTGTATCTACTTATTATAAACATGTGGCATACCGCTCCTTCACTCAAAGTATTTTAAAAAGATTATTGGAAATAAAAAACCTGCCTGAGTTTGGAAATATCGGCAGCTTTAATTTTCAACCCGTACAACCAACTGATTACCCCAGTTGCTTAGTTGAAGTTGCATTCCTCAGTAACGAAGAAGATGAAAAAATGATTTTGAATCCAAAGTTCCGGTATAAAGTGGCTTACCAGGTTTATTTGGGTATTACAGACTGGATGAAACAATGGAAATAAAATTATTGCTGGCAGTTATCTCATTTTTCTGTAAGAGCCACCAACATTATATTTGAACATGCAAGCAGACCAATTAAAAAATGAAACAGAAAATAAATGGCTGTACTGGTTTATAGGTCTGGCAGTATTGGTAAATTTCTCCGGGCTTTTTGTACCACTTATGGATCCGGATGCCGGCGTGTATGCATCCGTGACAAAAAACATGGTGCTGCGCAATGATTATCTCTCTCTCTGGTTTCAGGATAAAGATTGGTTGGACAAACCCCATTTCCCTTTTTGGATAACGGCTGCTTTCTTTAAAGTATTTGGTATTCACGATTGGAGTTACAAACTACCGGGAGTTTTATTTGTAATGCTTGGCGCCAAGTATACTTATCTCTTTGCAAAAAAGCATTACAATAAAACAATTGCTTTGTGTTCTGTTTTTATTTTATTAACGGCTTCGCATATTATTGTCTCCAATAATGATGTAAGAGCCGAACCATTTCTTACCGGATTAATAATTGCTGCAGTTTATCATTTTTCCAATTCACTTTCAAAAAATCGTAGCTGGCATTTGGTGGCAGCTTGTTTATTTACAGCTTGTGCTGTGATGACCAAAGGTGTTTTTACATTAATTCCCATCGGAGGTGCAGTTATTGGCGAATTAATTTTTAAACAAAGCTGGAAGCAAATTTTTCACTGGAGATGGATTGTTGCATTGTTGCTTCTTATAATTTTTATCTCCCCGGAATTGTATTCCCTATGGTATCAGTTTGATGCACATCCTGAAAAAATAATTTTTGACAAACAAAACGTCTCGGGTATAAAATTTTTTTTATGGGATAGCCAGTTTGGCCGGTTTTTTAATACGGGCCCGATTAAAGGAAAAGGAGACCCGACCTTTTTCTTACACACATTACTTTGGGCATTCCTTCCCTGGTGTATAATTATGTATGCTGCTTTCTATTCAAAATTTAAAGAAGCGATTAAGAAAATAAAACCCCTATACAATGAGTGGTATACTATTTCAGGCAGCCTGCTTGCCTTATTTGTTTTTTCTTTTTCGGGGTTTCAACTTCCGTATTATGCCAATATTATTTTTCCAATGCTGGCAATTGTGTGTGCAAATTTTATCTGGCAACAGCTGCAATCCGGGAAAAATACATTTTCAATCATACAATTAGCAATTACAGTAATTGTTATTTCGTTAGGCGCCGTTTTATTTATTTTTTACAAACCCGAAATAAATTTATTCTTCATTATACTGATTGCTTTGTTGTTGTTTTTGGTTTTATTTTTAAAAGCAATTATTGGTTCGGGTAAATTATCTACTCCGTATTTACAATCAGGACTGGCGGTATTAATAGTTACATTATTTCTGAATCTTATCTTCTATCCTGATTTATTAAAATATCAATCAGGCAATGAGGCTGCTTTTTATATTAATAAAAACGATCCCGGTTTCCCCATTGCTCGTATTAACATTTATTTCCCTTCCGGCGAATTTTATTTAAACCAGTATACCAACATTACAAGTATTGATGCGATCAACAAAGGTGCATTTATAAAAGGTAGTATGTTGTTTGTAACAGAGGCTGAATTGGGGCAATTACAAGAAACTAAAGTCTTATATAAGGTACTAAAAGAGTTTCCGCACTTTCATATAACGATGCTTACATTAAAATTTTTAAACCCAAAAACAAGAGAAAGTCAATTAGAGAAACGATTTCTGGTAAAGCTGCTTTAATTTTTCAGGCAATATTTTTTTCTACTAATTCTTTTTTAATTCTTTCAGCTACAATTGATGATTCAATACCGGTTATACATGGACGGGTTACACAACTTGTTTTGCGGTGGTTGGATGCACTTACACAAGGTGAACAAGGCAAGCCAAGATAAAAAGGTTCAGCATTTCCCAATGGTAAATACAAGGCTGGCGTTTCGGGGCCGAATAATACAAAGACTTTTAACGGCGTTACAGCAGCAAAATGAGCCGGACCGGAATCATTGGTAAGCATCAAAGTGCTTACTGAATACAAGGGAACCAATTCATCAAAAGAAAAAAACCCTGCTGAGTTAATACATCTTTCATTCCCAATCAGTGTTGTTACATACTGTACATATTCCTTTTCGGCAGGTGCTCCGGTCATTATGATGATGATATCTTGAAAATTGTTCAGCAACTGTTTTCCAACTTCAGCAAAATTATCCTGTGGCCAGCGGCGTTGCGGCAATAAATCAGATGCATTTACATTTAGTAATACAATTTTTTCATCTTGCCATTCTGGATACAGGTTTTTTATTTTGTTTTTAATACTAACTGCTGATGCTTCGGATACAACTGCTTTTTCCAGCTGTAATTCATTTGGATGAACAGCAACGGTTGAATAAGCATTTTCGAATAAACCCAGTGCCTTATTGATTAAAGAAATAAAATTGACACTGATATGTACATGCGGGTTATACCGAACAGGTTTATTAATCAAATTTCCCCGATATAATCCTTCATCATGCAGATTGGTAAACCCAATTCTTGATCTTGCGCCACTAAAAAAACTTATCAGCGCCGTAAAGCGGGAAAATAATTCAAGATCGATTACAGTTGAAATTTTTTTCTTTCTGCACCAGATTAAAAACCGGAATACATCAGCAATCAGCGAAAAGAAATTATCCGCATTCATTTTAAAAATATTCTCAGCCTTTATTGTGTTGAGTATTTCAAGACTCTTATAATTTTTTTTAAAAATGACAAAGAACAATTCTGCATTTGATTCACGTTGTAATTTTCGCATAGCCGGATCGGCTATTAATGCACTTCCCATTTCAGAAAGTTCAACAAATAAGGTGTTGGATACATCTGGTTTATTTGTTTTTGCCGAACGAAATAAATCGACCAGCCAGCAAAATGGACTGATGATAAAACAAAGTGGAACGCCTGCCCATTGATCCACTTTCCGCATTGTATTTACATTCATTTTTTTCGTTTTATAAAAATACCGGGTAAAAATAGTGAATTCAGGAACCCCTATCC
>JANLSA010000565.1:0-3699 GCA_031362085.1 Bacteroidota bacterium
GCATAAACAAAAAAATGCAGACGGATCTTTAAAAATAAAACCTGTTGTAGGTTGCGAATTTTATATTACAGAAAACCGACATCAAAAAACATTTACCAAGGAGCAAAGAGATCCTCGTTGTCATCAAATACTGCTTGCGAAAAATGAACAGGGATATAAAAATTTAATCAAACTTACTTCACTGGGTTTTATTGAAGGGATGTACAGTAAATATCCCCGAATTGATAAAGAACTGGTCTTGCAGTATCATGAAGGGTTAATTGCAACGACCTGTTGTTTGGGTGCCAGAGTGCCGCAGGCGATTTTAAAAAAAACAGAAGCAGAAGCAGAAAAAGAATTTCAATGGTGGCTTGATTTATTTGGCGAAGATTATTATGTAGAGTTGCAGCGGCATGGAATGAAAGAACAGGAAGAAGTAAATAAAGTACTCTTAAAATTTGCTTTAAAATACAATGTAAAAATTATTGCAAGTAATGATTCGCATTATGTAGATCAAAGCGATTATAATGCACATGATATTTTACTTTGTATCAACACCGGTGAAAAATGGGCTACCGAAAAAATGAGTGAATTCTCAGATGATGAAGCTCATCAGAAAAATAAACGCTTCGCATTTCCTAACGATCAGTTTTATTTTAAAACAACAAAGGAAATGACTAAGGTGTTTCAAGATTTGCCCGAAGCGATTGATAACACCAATGAAATTGTTTCTAAAATTGAGGTGCTTGATCTCAAAAGAAATATTCTATTACCCAACTTTCCTATACCGGATAAATTTAAAACACATAAAAAAGATGAACATACTGCGCAGGGTGTTGTAAGTATTGATTCGCTGAATCAATGGGAATATTTAAAACACCTTGCATACGAAGGCGCAAAAAACCGGTATAGTGAAATAACAGATGAAATAAAAGATCGTCTCGACTTTGAATTATTCACAATTAAAACAATGGGGTTTGCCGGATACTTTTTAATAGTGGCGGACTTCATCCGGGCAGGTCGTGATATAGGTGTGTATGTAGGACCCGGGCGGGGATCGGCAGCTGGTTCTGTTGTTGCGTATGCCACAGGAATAACGAATATAGATCCGCTGAAATACAATTTACTGTTTGAACGTTTTCTGAATCCAGATCGTAAATCGTTGCCGGATATAGATACTGACTTTGATGACGAAGGCAGGCAAAAGGTTATTGACTATGTAATTAATAAATATGGGAAAAACCAGGTAGCACAAATTATTACGTATGGTACGATGGCTGCCAAGATGAGCATTAAAGATGTATCAAGAGTAATGGATCTGCCATTACCTGAAGCAAATGCATTAGCAAAATTAATTCCTGAACGTGCAGGTATAGAATTGAGAAGAGTATTGCATGCCCCTTTAAAAATAAAAGATGGTGAAAAATCTTTAGAAGAAAAAGATGGTTTAAGCAATGAAGATTTTGAAAGTGTAAAAAAGCTGCGTGATATTTATAAAAAAACGGATTCAGTTGAAAGCAAAATATTACATGAAGCAGAAAGATTAGAAGGTTCGGTTCGCAGTACGGGCATTCATGCTGCCGGTATTATCATTGCCCCACAGGATTTAACTGAATTAATACCAGTAGCCACCGCAAAAGATTCAGACCTCTGGGTTACACAAATAGAAGGAAACTTAATTGAAGAGGCTGGTGTTATTAAAATGGACTTTCTGGGTTTAAAAACACTGACAATTATTAAAAATGCCCTGGTGTTGATTAAACAAAATCATGGAATTGAAATTGACATTGACGCCATTCCGCTTGATGATAAAAAAACATTTGAATTGTATCAACATGCTTCCACCATCGGCACCTTTCAATTTGAAAGTGCAGGCATGCAAAAATATTTACGTGAATTAAAAGCCGATAAGTTTGACGACCTCATTGCAATGAACGCATTGTATCGCCCCGGCCCACTTGCCTATATCCCCAACTTTATTGATCGCAAACATGGTCGTGAAGCTATCACATATGATTTACCGGAGATGGAAGAATACCTGAAAGAAACATATGGTATTACTGTTTACCAGGAGCAGGTAATGTTGCTTGCGCAAAAATTGGGCGGCTTCAGCAAAGGTGATGCAGATGTTTTGCGAAAAGCAATGGGTAAAAAACAAAAATCCGTATTGGATAAAATGAAAGCACAGTTTATACAGGGTGCTACAGAAAAATTGTACCCACGGGAACGATTAGAAAAAATCTGGACAGACTGGGAAGCATTTGCACAATACGCATTTAATAAATCACACTCCACTTGTTATGCCTATGTAGCTTATCAAACTGCTTATTTAAAATCGCATTATCCGGCAGAGTATATGTCTGCTGTTTTAAATCATGCAGGTAGCATTGAAAAAATTACATTTTTTATGGAAGAATGTAAACGAATGGGCTTAAAAGTATTGGGACCCGATATTAATGAATCTTTAAAAGGATTTGCAGTTAACAAAGCTGGTGAAATTCGTTTTGGGTTAGGAGGATTGAAAGGTGTGGGTGATGCTGCCCTTGAAAATATAATTATTGAACGTGAAAAAAATGGTCATTTTACAACCGTGTGGGATTTGGTAAAAAGAATAAGCCAACGTGTGGTAAATAAAAAAACATTTGAAAGCCTTGCATATGCAGGAGCCTTTGATTGTTTTAAAGAATATCATCGTGCACAGTATTTTCATTCATCGCCGGAAGACCCTGCAACCGGATTAGAAAGAATAATCCGCTTCGGTCAAATTTATCAAACACAAAAATCAAGCGGTGCTAATACCTTGTTTGGCGATTTACCCATTGCGTATGATTTACAACCACCAAAAATTCCGGCATGTGAGGTATGGCCGCTGATCACTCAATTAGACCGGGAAAAAGAAGTTACCGGAATGTTTTTAAGTGGTCATCCATTGGATCATTATCGTTTTGAAATGAAACATTATGGTGTAAGCAATATTGCCGACTTCAATGAATTTAAAGAGGCCATTACATTACATTCAAACCCCAACAGAAGTTTTCGTTTGATTGGTTTAGTGGCAGATGCACAACATAAAATTGCAAAAAACGGAAACAGTTATGGTTCTTTTGTTGTAGAAGACTATTCAGGTAAAACTTCATTCATGCTCTTTACTGAATCGTATATGCGTTTTAAACCTTTTCTTCAACAGGGTCAAACACTGTTTCTTACCGGGCACTACAATAAAAGATATAACAGTGATGAGTTTGAATTTAAATTAACAGCCGTTTCACTTGTAGAAACGATTAAACGAAATCTTACAAAACAACTAAGCATTGATGTGCATGCAGCAGCAGTATCAAATGAGTTGATTCAGTTTGCAGAAAAAAATATTAAAAAATTTCCAGGCAAAACAATATTAAAATTTAATTTAACCGAACCAAAGAACAACATTAAAATAAGCCTGATGACGATGGAAAATGGTTTTGAAATGAATGATGAAATGGTGGATTTTTTACAAAATAGCCCCGAGTTGGATGTGCAGGTAGTTACTACTTAACCAATATTAACATTTGTAAGACTTTTTAGCAGATTTGTCATCCATCAGACAGTTAAACGTGACAACTTTTGCACATTACAATGTCAGTACAACATGTTTAACCCGCAGGACTTAAATTTGCAATCCCTTATACAAATCAAAAAAAAATAAAGACAATGGCAAAAGAATTTACAGATGGCAATTTT
>JANLSA010000573.1:0-1928 GCA_031362085.1 Bacteroidota bacterium
ATAAGCTTCGGCATCGCCGGTTAAGTATTCTTTTATTTTATCTGCAGCATCTGCAATTTCTTTTCTTCCGGTTGCATTTAAATACCGGCTCATGCTATCATCATATCCAAATGTAGAAGTAGTGGCGCCAATCTCTGCACCCATATTACAAATTGTTCCTTTACCTGTGCAACTCATACTTGTTGCACCTTCACCAAAATATTCCACAATTGCATTCGTACCTCCTTTTACAGTAAGTATCCCAGCCACTTTTAAGATTACATCTTTCGGCGCAGTCCATCCGCTTAATTTTCCGGTGAGCTTTACTCCGATTAATTTTGGCATTAATAATTCCCAACTCAATCCCGCCATTACATCGCATGCATCTGCACCACCTACACCAATTGCAATCATACCCAAACCACCAGCATTTACGGTATGACTGTCGGTACCTATCATCATTCCTCCGGGGAAAGCATAATTTTCTAATACTACCTGGTGAATAATACCAGCACCGGGCTTCCAGAAACCAATTCCATATTTATTAGAAATGCTCGATAAAAAATTAAACACTTCTTCATTATCTGTTTTTGCTTTTGCTAAATCAGATTTGCCTTCCGTTTTTGCAACGATTAAATGATCACAATGCACTGTTGAAGGAACCGCAACTCTTTTTCTTCCGGTTGTATCAAACTGAAGCAATGCCATCTGTGCAGTAGCATCTTGCATAGCAACCCGGTCTGGTGCAAAGTCAACATAAGATTTACCACGAGGAAAATCTTTTATCTCCACCCCTTTCCAAAGATGTGAATAAAGAATTTTTTCAGATAAGGTGAGTGGACGGCCCAATGCTTTGCGGGCTGCATCTACTTTAGCTGGCATTTCACTATACAATTTTTTGATGAGGTCGAGATCGAATACCATTTGCAAATAATTTTAAATTTAAAATTTTATATTGCAAATTGAAACAAGGATAGAATCGAGTAAGAAAATCTACAGTCCGAAATTTGCAATTTGCAATTGCCTGGGTTGCGAATTTACGGAAATGAGATTGTTTTTGAAAGATTAGATGGTGGGTAAATTGGAATATTTCCTAAATTAGCATTATGAATAAACTAAAAAGCTTTGTGGAATGGAACGCTTTTGGCGTTTGTACTGCAATTGGCAATCGCATGGGCATTGCTACCAGCCGTATTCGCCAGTATTTTATTTATACATCGTTGCTTACAATGGGTTCTCCGGTTATTATCTACCTCATACTTGCCTTCTGGAGAAATATGAGAAAGTATATCTGGGCAGCAAAGAGAAACCCGTGGTATTATCTTTAATTCAAATAAAACAAAGCCACAAGTATTTGTGGCTTCGTTAATGAATAAAAAAATCAATTCTTTTTCAGATCATTTTGATTTAATAGTTTCTAAAATAACAGCTCCGTTCTTTGCCTTTTCTCCATATTTTTTTACTGCATCGGTTTTATCAAGAAAAGTAATACGGTAAGTCCCTTTAAGTGTGCCATTGTATTCGGGGCCGGGTTCTTTTCCATCCAATAAAATATATTGCCCATCATTTTGCATCGAGAATCCAGCGATAGATATTATTGCATTTTCAACAATTGATGAACCGATAGAACTTAGCGGTTGTTCTGAAATATTTGCTATTTCAACTTTTGAATTTATAGAGTTCTTATTGATTGGATTTCCGGCAACTGTTATAGACTCAACTCCAACAGTTTTATTAATTGGAAATCCAGCTACTGATATAGGCTCTATCCCAACATTTAAATTGGCTGGAAATCCAGCAACTGGTATCGTCTCAACTCCAACAGTCTTATTAATTGGAAATCCAGAAACAGCTATAGGATTAGTTTCAACAATAGCAACTGATTCAGTAGTAGAAATTTTTGCTTTTTTCATTTCCGCAGGTTTCGTGGCAGGCGAAGGAAGTTCGGG
>JANLSA010000004.1:0-1958 GCA_031362085.1 Bacteroidota bacterium
GATAAACAACGCATTATAGTTGATACCCGTTGTTGAAGTAGTAACTGTTTCATTTTTACAGCCTGCTAAGAAAATAAAAGTTATTAAAAATAAAACGGGAAAAATGATTTTAATTTTTTTTAGCATGTTTTATCCTCTAAATTTATGGTTAATAGATTAGTTTTTAATATGTAAACATTATTCCTCCGCCAAACCCGAAGTGTGAATCGTAGTTGGCGGTAATGGAAAATTTTTTTGCGATAATGTAACGTAAACCTATTTCATATTCTTTGTCAGTGTTCCAGAATCCGTCAAAACGTAATCTTGATGTTAAGGCCAGATCACTTCTGCTGATTTGAAAACGAAATTTACCTTTATGGTCAACTCTTAAATCCGCCAATAAAAACATTGGAAGAAGATATTGGCTGCCCAGTGTTGCAAGTTTTCCGTTTTCCAGCATACTGTCTTTCCCGCTTGTTTCGTGAAGTTTTTTTGAGCTGGGAATTCTGATATCAGTTCCAATGTATACTTTTAAGAATTGGTTATTGCCAAAATATCTTCCAAAGCGGGATTCACTCTCGAAATCACCTTTATAATTTATTTGACCCATAGCCTCAAATAAATAGTTTCTGTTCATTAGCATCGCTTTTCCCCAAATACCCTGAGATTGAGTAATGAGATTACCCGCAAAGTGAAATTCATTATCTTCATTCGAGAATATATTCCATGCGTTGGGTATTGTATCTATCTGCTTATTAGGCAGGGTTTTGCCAACACTAAAAACCCGTCCCATTCCGCTCATCATATGATATAGTATATGACAATGAAAAAACCACTCACCCTCATAAGGCGCGTTAAATTCAAGAGTATCTACTTCCATTGGCATTATATCAATTACATTTTTAAGCGGGGAGTTTTCACCTTTCCCGTTTAGAACACGGAAAAACTGACCATGTAAATGCATTGGGTGCCGCATCATTGACTGGTTATTAAGTATAATTCTGACATTCTCTCCTTTTTTAATCAATATCTTATCAGTTTCACTTAATGGCTTATCATTTATACTCCATTGATACCGGTTCATATTACCTGTAAGTTTAAAATTGAGTACTTTAACAGGTGCATCAGGTAATGAAGTATTTTTTGGGGAACTAAGCATTGAATAATTGAGAGTAACAATTCGTTTAGGTTTGATATCAGATTTATGATCCATTTCCTTCATATCATTTTCATTTTTTCCATCCCCGGTAATTTCAGGATACATAACATTATTCATATCCATTTTTTGCAGTGACATTTGCATACCCATATCATCCATACTTCCGTCAAAATTCATCATGTCATTCATCATTGACATACCTTCAAAATACTTTAGAGTTGGCAATACAGGGGCAGGCATTTTCATACCGCTTCCCAGCCAAAGTGATGTGGATTTTGTTCTGTCTTCGGCAGTTGCCTTAAATTCATAACTCATGTTTTCAGGAATTGTTACAATTACATCATAAGTTTCAGCAACCCCTATTATCATTCTGTCAACTTCAACAGGCAAAACATCTTCACCGTCAGAGGCAACAACAGTAAGTTTGCCACCGGCAAACTGGAGCCAAAAATATGTAGATGCCGAGCCGTTAACTATCCTTAACTTTATTTTATCACCGGCTTTAAGCTGTGGCAGGTTCTGTTTTGGTTTTCCGTTTGTTAAAAATGTATTATAATATACATCACTAACATCCATCGGAAGCATTCGTTTCCATTCCTGTTCTAATTTTGTACCAAAATAACCATTAAGTAAAGCTTCACCCCAATTTTGAGTTGAGTGTTTTTTAATAGCATACCAATCATTAGCCATTTTCAACGATCGTAACACCTCACCCGGGTTCTCATTTGTCCAGTCACTTAAAACAACAGGATATTCTGGTATTGAATCATTTGCTTCTCTTTTCTTTAAAATTAATGCTCCATACATTCCGGATTGTTCC
>JANLSA010000033.1:0-1513 GCA_031362085.1 Bacteroidota bacterium
CAGTCAAACTCCTGCCTCACCATTTTTAATGAGGCCTTTTTCATTTCACTTAACCCCCCATCTTTATATATAACATCAAAATCACCTAGTGCCGCAGCAATGGTATCTTCGTCATTATCGGGGATATGCATTCCACACTTGTATTCATCAACCAAATAGCCAACATTTGTTCCGGTTGTAACAAGCAGCGGTAGGCCTAACGCGGCGGCTTCCAACACAGCTGTGGGCGATCCTTCTGAATGTGAAGGGTGAACAAACACATCCATATTTGCTATGACATTGCACTTTTCCTCGCCATATTTGGCGCCAAAAAACTTAACACGGCTACTAAGATCATTGGCTATTACCTGTTGCTCGAGCTTCTGCCTGTCGGGTCCATCGCCCACGAGCCACAACTCCCCGCTTCCATTTCTTTTTGTATAAGTGGCAAATGCCTTAATAAGCAGGTCCAGGCCTTTGTAATAATTATCCAGTCGGCCACAAAAACCAAACACCGGGTATTTCCTGTGTTGAATATGGTGGTATTCGAAATTTAATTCTTCAAAACTCTGACCGTTGGGTATAATGATTTTATTTCTAAGCTGCAGAATCTTTGAAATATTATCATATTCGCTTTTACCAAGAAATTGTACCATCCTTGCATTCCGTAAAATCAACTTTTCAAATCCGATGATATACATTTTCTTCAGCATACTGTTCTTCCGCAAAGCAACTTCATTAAATGCGCCGTGTGGCGTATAAACATATGGGATTTTCTTGGAGATCAAGATTCTTGCAACCAGGTAAAAGTCGGGGATTAATGCACCGTGAATATGAAAAATAACATCGCAATTCAGTCTTTCGATTGCCATCATTAGGGCCGGATCAAGGCCACGAAATACAATCTGTGCGCGAAATAACCTTGTAGTAATCTCTCTTTCAACAACGGGGTCACCGGGTGATTTTGTAAGTCCCCATATCTCGACATCCTGTCCCATTTTATGCAAATACAATGCATGATAATGTGCAACTTTGCTCACACCATTCATCCTGTTTGGATTCGCTTTGCCTAAAACAAGGTGGACAACCTTCTGCATTAATATCTTTGATTTTCCCTGTTTTACGTTTGCTAATCAGGAATGTTGCGTAAGAAATTTACAAGTTTTACTTTTTTTCAATCCTCTTCAAAGCCACTTCACTTCTTTTCTTAACGACCACATGTAAATGAATAAAGTGATTAGCTGTGTTGCCATAAGGCCTCCTACAACGCCATAAAGACCATAAGTCTTAATAACCGGATAAGCTACCGCTATACTGAAAGCAGAGCTTACAATAAATGATATAAAGATTAGCCTGGTATTTTCCATAGTACGGATAGCATAACGCAGCGGGTAGCCAAGAAAAACAACAACATATAAAAGGCAAAAACCAATTAGTATGTTCTGGTATTCGAGATAGCTTTCGCCATAAAAAAAGTCAATGATCTGATGGCTGAATATGGTGATCAGTCCCAATAAGGTGAATGTAATGGCCC
>JANLSA010000040.1:0-1594 GCA_031362085.1 Bacteroidota bacterium
CATGGCTTCATCATTTTTTCCCAATACAATTTTTACTTTGGCAAAAGCACCGGGTATAAGAACGGGGTCATAATTTTTTACAATTGCCCGTATCGCAAGGCTTCTTGTGGTTTCATCAATCTTTACTTCGGTTGCAATTACGGAGGCTATAAAATTTTTATCCGAACCATCTATACTAAAAGAGACGCTTTGTCCATTCTTTAATTGTGAACCATATTTTTCCGGAACATTAAATTGTATTTTTAATTGATTCACCTGACTGACGGTAGTAATAATTGTGGCTGGAGTAATATATGCACCCGGACTAATATTTTTCAAACCTAATTTACCACCGTAGGGTGCACGGATTTCTGTTTTGCGGATTGCTTCACCAATAATATCCAAATCAGCTTTTAGATTATATACCTGCAATAAACTTAAATCATATTCCTGCTGACTGATGCCTTGAATTTTTAAAAGCTGAGACTGACGATTTTCAGTTTGCTCTGCAATCTTTAATTGTACTTCCAGTTTTCTTTTTTGTGCCTGAAGATCTCCATCATACAATTTGGCAAGTAATGCACCGGTTGCAACCGATGAGCCTTCCCGAACATTAAGCTGTACCAGGCGACCAGAAACTTCTGGATGAATTTCTGTTGATTCATTTGCCAACAATGTACCAGGAATTTCAACATTTGAACTTAATGAACTGGTCTTCGTAATTAGCGTTTCTACAGAAATGGATTGTTGCATTGCCGGACCACCTGCAGGTGCAGCATCTTTCTTTTTTTCATTGCAGGATATAATTGCGATTGAAAATATCAGTATAACTAAACCTGTAGTCAGTTTTGGTGTATTCACGTTAAGTCGTTTGTATTTGGGGCTTTAAAAATAAGCAGTTATTGTTATCCAATTGCAAGTTTAGACGACTGTCTTTACAAAAACCTTTGCATGGAGTTTGAAGGGTGGTAAATGAAATGGATGAAAGGAAATCACTCAGCTTTTCGGCAATAAAGTTCTCTTCACCTTATTCGATTTGTGAAGCAAATCTTGTTTTTCATTACTCAAAATTGTTACATGCCCCATTTTTCTTCCGGGCTTCGTTTGCGTTTTGCCGTATAAATGAACAAAAGCATTTTCTATTTTCAGTACTTCTTCAAGCCCTTCATATTTTACATTGCCGTTAAAACCTTCGGCACCGATAATATTTACCATAATTGATGGAAGAATCGCTTCCGTATTTCCCAATGGATAACCCAATATTATTCTCCAAAGCATATCGAACTGCGAACTGTAATGTGCCTCGATGGTATGATGACCGCTATTGTGGACACGGGGGGCTGTTTCATTTACCAGAACGTCGCCACTTTTATCTACAAACATTTCCACTGCAAAAATTCCGGGTGAATTAAAATGGCGGACCAGTTCCAGCGCTATGGCTTCCACTTTATATTGAGTATCCGGTTTTAAATCTGCAGGGCATACCAGGTAATCCAGTTGATTGAGGCCGGGATCAAATAACATTTCCACCGGGGGATACATAGCGGTTTCACCCTTCTCGTTGATGGCAACCATTTGGGCAATCTCTTTTTGAATGGGGATCAGTTTTTCCAAA
>JANLSA010000043.1:0-1668 GCA_031362085.1 Bacteroidota bacterium
TGAATAAAATATTTTGTATTCAGCATATTTAATACAGCCATATTGGGGCTATTACTCAATTGACGTTCTATTAAATCTGCATAGAGACGGAGTTTAGCGGCATGATAACCACCCACAGAATTGTAAGTATATGAAGTTATATTTTCGGCAAAATGATCGCCAGAAAAATTAAAAACACGGAAATACGATTTGTCGGCTAATATTTCTTCATCCATTTTATTTTTTGCAAATACATTTTCATTGTCGGATTTTTCCTGGTAATTTTCTTTGTTCAGGTAATTTTTATCTATTGTAATTAAATCAATTAATACCAATACCGAAAGTAAAATAACAGCCAGCATCGGTTTTTTTGATTTGTATATAGAACCCCAGATAATAACAGCTGCTGCAAGTACGAATCCGAATGAACGAAGAATGTCATTCATGAATAATGATTTCCGGTCTGCTTTTAATCCATCAAAAAAAGATTTTACAGATTCAAGCAACTGGGGTTGATTTGAACTTCGTACCTGTTTCATTATTTCAGTATCCATACTACTCAAATAGCTAAAAGACATGTAGGCAAGTAAGAGTAAAATAAATAATGAAACGGTTGCAATTAACCCTTTTTTCAAATCTTGAATCATCGATTTATTTTCTTTGTTAAGAATTGCGTTTACACCTAAGGCGGCCATTACCGGAATAAGAAGTTGCGGTATTACCATTATCATACTCGGCGCCCTGAACTTATTATAAAATGGAAGCAGGTTAAAAACAAGATCATTAAATTCTTTAAAATAAGAACCCCATGATAAAACAATAGCAATTAAAATTGCAGCCAGCATTCCCCATTTATATTTCTTATCAATTACAAAAAAGCCAAGCAGAGCAAGAAAACAAACCACAGCACCTGCATAAGGCGGTCCTGAAGTACCAACACTACCACCCAAATCTGCAATACCGCCCCAATACGATGTAACAGGAAGTTGTTGTTGTAATTGTTCCGGTAAGGTTCGCAATACTTCCAGCGTTTTTGATTTTTCCTCATCTATTTCTTTAAAGCCGCTGCTACCACCATACATTCGGGGTGCAATCATCACCAGGGGTTCAGCAATATTTAAACTATAGGCAAAAGCATAATCTCTGTCCAATCCGTCTTTTGATTTATTATCTTTTTTAGTAGTTGTATCTGTTAAATAAGATGCGCCGCCACGTATTGTATATTTCTGATATTCATAAGTAGGCAATAAACCTACTGCATTATTCAAGGCTCCGGTAAGCGCAGCAGCAGCCGTTACTGATAAGGCGATAAATAAATGTTTATATTGTTTTTCCCGGATCCAGTTAATTGCAAAAAATAATGTGATGACCGCAATTGCAATAAATAAATAATAAACGATCTGCGGATGATTCATGGCTATCATGGTTGCAGAAAATAATGCTGTGAGTGCTGCGCCGGTAAAATATTTTTTTTCGTAAATCAATAACACCGATGCAAGAACAGCAGGCATATAAGCTATCGACCACATTTTAGTAACATGACCTGCAGTAATGATAACAGGATTATAGGTAGCATAAGCAAAAGCCAATGCACCCAAAATTCCAACAACAGAACGCAATCCCAAGACAATACATAAAAAATAAAAGCATAGACTGGCAAGAAAGAAAAATTGTATAGGTTCGGGCAAA
>JANLSA010000046.1:0-1881 GCA_031362085.1 Bacteroidota bacterium
AAATGAAAACGAATGGGAGCATAATTTTGACAATGAAAATTATAAGCTCTTCCATGAAATTTCATCAAATGAATTTTATAAACTTCTTTCAGAAAAAAAGTTCATTAAAATTTCCAGGAAAATTGATTTAGAAGAATGGGATCAGCTACCGTCACTTACTGCTTCTGCTACTTATATTTTTTTGAAAATACTTTCTTAATTGCTGCCTAACCGGTGAAAGAGTTCTTTAACCTGGTAGTTCCAAAGCATACTTTGATCTTTAATTTCTTTTTTCTCCGCAAAATCTTTTACAATCAAAATTGTTTGATTTGTTATTTCGGATTTCTCGATTTTAAATTCAAAGTATTCTCCTTTAGGCGCAGTAAGCCATCTGAAGCGGATAAATTTGTCCTCTTCCTGATCCATTATTTCAGCTTGTTCATACGAACCATTCCAACCAAAATGATAAACACCGTCGCGTTCATCGACTTTATCAGCAAACCACTCACCTAATCCGGATGGTGTAGAAAGAAAATCAAATAGAATACCGGGCGAACATCTTACGGGGTATTCCAGTGTATATAATTGCTTACTCATTGTTCCAGTTAAAAAAAGTAAAAGACAAGGTTTGGTGCAATAATAAAAAATTAATCGAAGCTTCAAAGATATTTCTCGTTTATTTTTCTAATTTCTTTTTTTTCGGGCATACTTAATAAAATAATATGAGTATTCGTTCGTTTCAATTATAGCAAAATTAATTTGGTTTCTATAGTTTAAATCAATAATTTGCTTGAAGTTCAATATGTTCTGAAAGAAACCGTAAACAAATGGGTCTTATATAAAGGATTATTTTTTCGAAATTAAGTGTAATCTTTTCGTAGGACTCATCTAAATCCATATCTAGTCTATGAGTATGCGCCAACTCAAGATCACGAAGTCGATTACGAATCGTGAATCTCAATCTTTAGAAAAATACCTGCAGGAAATTGGTAAAGTAGAACTCATTTCCGCCGAAGAAGAGGTAAAATTAGCCCGATTAATTAAACAAGGAGATCAACGAGCTTTGGATCGATTAACCAAAGCAAATCTTCGATTTGTAGTATCTGTTGCAAAACAATACCAGAATCAGGGGTTATCGTTGCCTGACCTTATTAATGAGGGTAATCTGGGTCTGATTAAGTCTGCCCAACGTTTTGATGAAACCCGCGGTTTCAAGTTTATTTCTTACGCTGTATGGTGGATTCGACAAAGCATTTTACAGTCGTTGGCAGAGCAAGCCCGTATTGTAAGACTTCCTTTAAACAAAGTTGGCCTGACCAATCGTATTCAAAAAGCCTTTTCACAATTGGAGCAGGAGTTTGAAAGAGAGCCTTCGGTAGAGGAATTAGCTGATGTGCTTAAGATGGATCTTGAAGAAGTAGCAGCATCGCTTAGTATTAACTCCCGCCACGTAAGTATGGATACACCCTTATCTGATGGTGAAGACAGTACGCTGATGGATGTGATGGAAAATCCAAATGCTGAAAAAACCGATTCTGCTTTGGATCATGATGAATCTTTGAAAACCGAGATTGACCGGTCATTAAAAACATTGACTGACCGTCAAAAAGAAGTGATTTGCTTTTTCTTTGGTATCGGCGTGGATCATCCCATGAGTCTTGAAGATATAGGCGAACGTTTTAATTTGACTCGAGAAAGGGTAAGACAAATAAAAGATAAAGCCATCAATAAATTAAAAACAACAACCCGGAGCCAGCAATTGAGGGTTTATCTGGGTTAATAACAATTAAAAATTTTAATACTGAACTGATTTCTACACTTAACTTATATTTGCAAATTCATAAAAGTGAACATGATGATGTTCACTTTTTTATTTGTGAAAATTGAAAACGAAGTTTTATG
>JANLSA010000068.1:0-8587 GCA_031362085.1 Bacteroidota bacterium
GTGCCGAAGTCTCATTGCCGCTGCTGATGAGATCCATATACCCAACCTGATGATCATTTAACACCCGGAAACAATCCAATCCTTTTGGAGAAAGATTTATTCTGCCGTCTACACTTAACGGAGCTGTGCTTACAAAAAAGATATGCTGCTTTTCTATAAATTCTTTGTGTGCAGGTTTAATAGAATCATGCAATTTTCCCATTTTGTTAATAGCATTTAGTTATTTTATTACTTCTATCTTTTTCATTCGAAACAAATTTGATCAGGAGTCGGGTTTATTTTCTATAAACTCATTCGAATAAATTCTAAAAAGTAAAACAATATAGTTCACTAGTAATGGCCCGAAGATTAAACCAATAAATCCAAACAGTCCCAGACCAACTAACACTCCGAGAACAGTAACTACCGGATGTATATTCCCCATTCTTTTTAGGAGTGTAATTCTTGCGAGATAATCAACATTGCCGGTAACTATAGCGCTGTAAAAAAAAAGCCAGGTTGCATTCCAGGTATCGCCGCCAGCATATACTGAGAGAACAAGAGGAACCCAGATTAGCATTGTTCCCACTACAGGGAAAAATGCAAATACCCCTGTAATAAATCCCCAAAGAACAAAGTCATCAATACCAAAAAGGAAATAGCCCAATGTAGCTGCAAGCCCCTGTATGATAGAAATTATCGGTATACCCAGTGCACTTGCTTTTACAATTCTTTTTGTTTCAGAGGCCAGTATTTCTATATTATTATGTTTGAGTGGAATAATAATGCCCAGGTATTGTTCCATTACTTTACCGTGAACAAGCATGTAGTACAACATGAATAGCAGGAGTACAAGGTTAAGAAGAAGATCTGCCGTATCATTTATCAGTTTCGGAAGAAGACCAGATAACCTCTTCAGGAAAGCTGATAATTCATTTTCAGTAATAAATGTGAAGCCCGTTTTTTGCTGTAAATCGGCCACCGCTTTTTTGGCTGTATTAATCATCAACGCCGGGTCATCCAAAAACAGCTGAATTTTGGGACCTAATAAAATAACGATTACATAAATGACCAGGCATAGCAGAAATACATAACCAAAAAGAAACAACCCTGCCGTCCATCCCTTTCTCCATTTGCGGTGATAAATCAGTTGAAAATAACTGCCTCGTGAAAGTATATAAAGAGTTAATGCACCTAAAAGACCGGGAAGAAAAATATGCAATTGTGTTATGGATATTAAGATCAATACTATCAGCAATGACAATATCAGTATTTGTTTGATCTGGTTGTTAAAGCCGGGCATTTTTTTAAGAGGAAACAATTGAGCTTAACTGAAAAAATATAGCATTTTAATCAGATTCGTATTATTTTACAACTTTATTTTTTATGAATAACCGGTTTTAGTTTTTCAATCAGTTTTTCAACGCCCCGATGAATGGATGATTCTATTTTCTCATCTGCAAGTTTAGTGAACTTCCGGCTAAGTAAGCTTGCCCCATAGCCTATGGCATCTGAAAACAAATCTCCTGTTGATGATTTGGATGAAGTTTTTTCATTTAGTTTTTCTTTAATAAAACTTCCCGGAGTCAGATGTTCTTTCAGTTCATTCCAGTTGTTACGGATTTTTTTTTCCTGTTCCAGTTGCCTGATACGAAGCTCCATTTTTTTTACTTCAAGATCATTAATATGTTTACTTTTTTTCATTGTCACTATCATTGTCAAATAATGTTTTCAACAGCATATTCATAAGCGGCTTACCGAGCAATTTATCTTTAGAAATCCACATCATTATACCTAACAGTAAACTGATAAAAGCCATAATTAAAAAGCCCAGCCACATATTATCCAACCATTGACCAAGGGCTATGGCTCCAGCCACACAAAGCAATACAATAAAAAGAAAAAACACCAGAGCTACCATTAAAATCATAATTGCATAGGTTACTATTTTTGATAATTTTTCTGCAATAGACAATTTTACCTGTGCAACCCTGGTGTTGATATACTCTTTTAACTCACTAAAAAGGGATTCAGCTTTTTTAAATGTTTCTGTCATTGTACTTAATTTCTAAAACAAATTTCAGGTAAATTCTTCTACTTTATCATTTACCCGATTTAATTGTTCATCAAATTTTTCCTTTCCAACTTTCAGATTGTGTTTGAATTTTTCAGCCAGTTTTTTGCTGGTATCGGCTATTTTATGTCTTGTCTCTGAGCCTTTATCTGGTGCAAATAAGATACCAAGCACACCACCAATTACAAAACCAGCTCCCAATGCAATGAGCACTTTAGATGTATTTTCCATCGTTTTCATTTTAAGAATGAATAATAAGTAACTGTCAATCAAATTTACTATGGATTATTCAGGTAAAAAACTGAGTTTGTTCATACCTATGAATGATAGTAATCAACAGAGATCGGTGTGTGGCAGACCCTAAAACCATTCATCATTTTTATTTCTGATGTATGAATTTTAATTTATACATGAATAATTGAAAAGTTATTACATTGCGGTTTGCATACCTGTACTTATTTTATTTGATTTTTTAATGCCTAAAAATTTATAATGAAAAGATTTTTAATACTAGTTAGTTATTGTGTAATTGTTCTAAATACAAATGCACAACAAAGTAATTCTTTAACAGCAAAAGACTACCAAAACGCAGAAAGTTTCATGGCGTATAATACACAGAAATTTATTGATAGAGGAAGCATAGCACCAAATTGGTTACCAGGTGATAAGTTCTGGTATCGTACTTTAACTTCTGATGGGAGTGAATTCATATTAGTAGATCCTTCAAAAGGATCTCGTACCGTAGCTTTTGATCATAAAAAATTAGCGAACTCACTTTCATCAGCATCGGGCCGGGTTTATGCACCAGCGATGCTGCCATTCCAATCGTTCCGATTTTCTACTGATGATAAATCAATCACTTTCCGTGCAGAAGGTAAACAATGGAAATGCGACTTGCAAAATTATACATGTACGATCGATACATCTTCACAAGGAGTTGGTAATACGCAAAGACCGGGTGGTGGAGGTTTCAGAGGTGGCAGAGGAATTGAAGTCATATCTCCTGACGGAAAAAGTTCTGCTTTTATTAAAGATTATAATTTATGGGTAAAGGATATAAAAACCAGCCAACAAAAACAATTGACAACTGACGGCATAAAAGATTTTGGGTATGCTACTGACAATGCCGGTTGGAAAAGCAGCGATGGGCCAGTACTTCGGTGGTCGCCAGATTCAAAGAAGATAGCCACTTTCAAACAAGACCAACGAAACGTAGGTGATATGTATCTGGCCACAACAAATGTGGGGCATCCAACTTTGCGTGCATGGAAATATCCTCTGCCGGGTGATAAAGATATTCCGATGATACAACGGGTAATTATTGAAATTGAGGCTCCAAAAGTTATTGTGTTTAATATTCCTCCTGATCCACACAGAGCATCCCTCAGCGATGATATCTCAAGCAGTGGAACTTTTGATGATGTGAATTGGAGTAATGATGCTTCAGAGTTAGCATTTCTTTCTACCTCCCGTGATCATAAGCAGGAAAAATTTCGCATTGCCGATGCAAGTACTGGCGAAGTTCGTGAAGTGTTTGAAGAGAATGTGCTGACACAGTATGAGTCGGGACAGGGAGCCATCAATTGGAGGTATTTATCTGCTACAAAAGAAATTATTTGGTATTCTGAAAGAGATAACTGGGGTCATCTTTATTTATATGATGCATCAACCGGAATAATAAAAAATCAAATTACAAAAGGCAATTGGGTAGTAACACGTCTGGTTAAAGTAGATGAAAAAAATCGAGTGTTGTATTTTATGGCGAATGGTATTCAATCTGAGAATCCTTATTTCGCCCAATTTTATAAAATTGGATTTGATGGAAAAAATCTTACGTTACTTACGCCGGGAGCAGGTACACACCAGGTAAATTTTTCGCCATCAGAAAATTATTTTATTGACAGTTATTCCAAACCTGATGTGCCCACTGTTACGGTGTTGCGTGATATGAATGGGAAACAGATTACGGAATTAGAAAAAACGGATGTGTCAAGACTCAAAGCTACTGGATGGAAACCGCCAACTCCAATAACAGTGAAAGCATCTGATGGTAAAACAGATTTATATGGATTAATGTTTACACCTTCCAACATCGATCCTAAAATGAAATATCCTGTTATTGATTATATCTATCCCGGTCCGCAGGGAGGAAGTGTGGGAAGCTGGGGCTTCAGTGCTTCGAGAGGTGATAACCAGTCGCTGGCTGAACTGGGTTTTGTTGTTGTATTGATTGAAGGCAGTGGCAACCCCAACCGTTCCAAAAGTTTTCATGATATGTATTGGCCAGATATGAGTACAAATACATTACCCGACCAGATTGCCGGCATCCGGCAGTTAGCACAGAAATATTCCTATCTGGATACCAATCATGTTGGTATATGGGGGCATTCAGGTGGTGGCTTTGCTACGGCAGCTGCCATGTTTCGCTATCCAGATTTTTTTAAAGTAGGTATTGCTGAATCCGGCAATCATGACAACCGTAATTATGAAGATGATTGGGGCGAACGTTATATTGGATTGTTGACCAAAGGTGCAGATGGTAAAGACAATTATGAAGCACAGGCAAATCAAACGTATGCAAAGAACCTGAAAGGAAAACTCATGTTGGCGCATGGCATGATGGATAATAATGTGCCTCCGTATAATACGATGTTGGTTGTAGATGCACTGACAAAAGCGAATAAAGATTATGACCTTATTGTTTTTCCAAATGCGGGTCACGGCTTTGGTGCTGATTCTCCCTATATGATGCGTCGCCGCTGGGATTATTTTGTAAAAAATTTATTAGGCAAGGAGCCGCCAAAAAATTACCAGATGGAATCTAAAACGGATCCGAGGAATGGCGGGCAATTACCATTCTGATTGGTATTTTTTTTATTAGTCAACTATATTCCCTATGGTAAAAAAAATACTGCCAGTTTTATTTTTTCTCTTTGTCTTGAATGTTCATGCACAACAGCTACAACTTTCTTCCGGAAGTTTGAAATTAATACTTGACAAGAAAGGATTTCTTAACGAATTAATTAATACTGAATCGGGAAAAAATTATTTGTATTCCGATACAACTGCACCCTTGCTTACTCTTGTAAGTAAAAAAGTACATTTTATACCTTCATCTTTAGTTTACAATAAATCAAGTAGTACAATCAGTTTAAAATATGAACTAGCAGGGGTTAATATTGATATTAAAGTGTTGTCAAAAAAAACACATATGGTTTTGGAGATTGTGAAAGCAACACCTGAAAAAAATATTGATGCTATTATATGGGGACCTTTTCCAACTACAATTAAAAAAACGGTTGGCGAAGTAATCGGTGTGGTAAGGGATGATGAAATAGCCATCGGCATGCAAGTGCTGAATGTAAAAACATTGGGTGGCGATTATCCGAATACAGAAGGAAGCAGTTGGGCCAGGGGCATTGCAGCATTATCACATAGTTGGGGTAGTAGTCTGCAGGCTTATACTATTAACCGCAACCGTGAACGTAAAGTAGATGCATGGGGTGGTGAATTTAAAAACATGCCGGTGCCGCCAATGAAAGGAGAGACAGTTGTTGGAAGTAAGATTGCTTTATTTACTTGTCCCGAACCAAAAACGCTTGATTGGATTGAGGCAATTACTATTGCAGAAAAATTGCCATATCCAACTTTCAATAAAACATGGTTTAAAAGATCATCGCTGTTTGGCAAGTCATATCTTATTTCTTCTTTTGGTGAAAAAGAAGTTGATGAAATGATTGCATATACAAAAAGAGCCGGTTTGTTTTCTCTTTATCATGAAGGACCTTTTAAAAGCTGGGGTCATTATCTGCTCGATACTGCTGCTTTTCCCAATGGAAAAGAAGGTTTAAAAAAATCGGTGGACAAAGCACATGCTGCCGGTTTACATTTTGGTGTACATACACTCACTAATTTTATTAATACAAATGATCCCTATGTTACTCCCGTGCCGGATGACAGATTGAGTGTTACAGGTTCTGCGCCGTTAATGAAGGATATCAATCTGCAGCAAAAAGAAATTGAAGTATCATCTCCTGAATATTTTAACCAGGAAAAGAATAATAACCTGCATACGGTAAAAATTGGAAAAGAATTGATTCGTTATAAATCTGTAAGCAGCCAACCACCCTATAAATTACTCGATTGCCAGCGGGGAGCTTTTGGTACAACTGTATCATCTCATAAAAAAGGAGAAACGGTTGGCAAATTGTTTGACCATGCTTACCAGGTATTTTTTCCCAATTTGGATATGCAGCGTGAAATAGCCGGCAATATTGCCAAATTATTTAATGAAACGGGTGTTGATCATTTTGATCTGGATGGTCATGAAGGTTGTCTTGCTTCGGGACAAGGTGATTATGCTATCGAACTTTTTGCCAAAGATGTATTTGATAATATGAAGCATGAATTAATTTTTGGTACAAGTAATAGCGAAACATATTTCTGGAATATCGGATCCTATTACAATTGGGGAGAACCCTGGTATGGAGGATTTAAAGAAAGTATGCAGCAATATCGGATAGATAACCAGGGCTTGTTCGAAAGAAATTATATGCCACATATGTTGGGTTGGTACTTATTAAGCGAAAGCACAACGATGCCTGAAATGGAATGGATGCTTGCCCGTGCAGCCGGATACAATGCAGGCTTTGCAATGGTAGCAAGACCCGCTGCATTAAGAAATAATCCTCTTACACCACAACTGCTCGATGCAATTCGTGAATGGGAAACAGCACGAACCAGCAATGCATTTAATAATGCGCAACAGGAACAATTAAAAAATCCTAAGAATGAATTTCATCTTGAAAAAATAGCAGGAGGGAAGTGGAATCTGTATCAATACTCTTTGTCACCATTATTTATTCATGAAAAATTTGAAAGGCAGCCCGGTGAACCTACTCATACTACATGGAAATATATACAAGATGCAAAAGAGCAAGCATTGCAATTCCGGTTAAATCTATCCGGAAAAACAGGCGGCATAAGAAATATTAAAATACAGTTCGATAATTATGCCGAAATGAATTTACCCATTGAATTAAAAGCCGGAGAAAGTATTGTTTGTGATGGAACACAGGAACTACGGTTATATAATGAAAACGGAAAGCCTAAAGGAACTTATCATTTAGCAAATCTGCCTCCGGTAATTACACCGACATCACATACCATTATTTTTGATTGTGCTTTTACTGATGGCGAATCTCCCAAAGTGGAAATGCAGTTCAGAGGTTTGGGAAAAATGGAAATGATAGTTGCAAAAAAATAACACCAACCTCTATTTTTTGCTATAGTATCTCTGACTTCTACTAATTCTATTCATGTCTTAGGTAAATCAGGTTCTTTAAGTTTTCTACTTTTTGTGGATAGGCAACCTGTTTAATAATTTCTTCCAGTCCGTAATCAGGAAAATCAGCAATAACTTCTGCTGCCGCAGCAGACAACAATTCTAACTCATCATGAGTTGCGTTATCGTCAAAAATACACTGCCAGATAATTTTATTGTCATGTAGTCCGATTGATACAGATCTTAATGAAGGAACAATAGCTCCCCACAAGGCCCGTACACTACTAAGAATAAGATTTATATCTTCTTTTGTTTTAAGGATATTCGTCATGATGATTAATTAAAAATAGAATTCATTTTAAGTTGGGGGTCATTTGTTTTTTATAGTATACTTTTTAAGCTGAAGGTTAGTCATTTTTAATTATTTCCAAACAGTCACATCCTTTATAAATTCTTTTTTTATCATCTTTATCAAAGCAATCAGAAAAAGGAGGCATGTCAAACCAATCCAGTTTATTTTTTTTTGATAACTTGAAACATGGGGCTAACCCTTCTTTTAATCTTTGTATGACGGATTCATGAATTTTTAATTTCCCATTATTATAAAATCCGGCGGTGGAATCGTAATATTTATTCATATTCCTGTTAATTCTTCTCGAAAGAATTTTCATGAGTGGCATACTTTCAGCATCATGTATTGGGGCTAAATAATTATTTATTATTGTTGTGTCCCGAAAAAGCGGGTAAGGTCTCAGTTTGGAAATCATCCAATTTAAAGCTACATCTGCCATTTCAGGATTTTCTTTATATCCACCACCTATATCTGAATGTGCTCCTGAAAACCAAACCTCATCTACCTTTTTATTTATGCTGATGTTAGAATCCCTGCAATCTGCAATATTCTTATGTGTCAGAAGAATTGGAGTATAAAGCTTTGCCCTATTGTCATCTAATGCAACAGCATGAAATACTTTTTTAATATTACAAACCTGGTACAAATGGTTTTCATTGGGGTGACAAAAATCACCTTCTTTGCAATCAGGAAATCGAAATGCTTCAACCGTTTCCCATAATCCCATCACTTCAATATCAACATCTCTTATTTGTGAAATGGCTTGATTTATATTGACATGTTTTTTATTCCAGCTTGTAATATAATTTTCCAAAATATCACTTCTTGTATCTGCTGTTTTTTTTGTTCTGTACCGATTGTACATTTTTTTTATAATCTTTTTTTGTTCTTTTGTTTT
>JANLSA010000084.1:0-3773 GCA_031362085.1 Bacteroidota bacterium
TCCTCCTTGCTGCCGGTTTCCGAGTATTGTCGGCGCGAGTCGGCTTCCTATTGGTCGATTATCCTGGTTACGGATATTGCAAAGGTTCTAGCTGGGTTCATTTTAGGATTATTGGCGGCATATCTTATTTATATCTTCAAACGGCTAAGAAACTTACTTACTCTCCATCTTTAGGTTATTATGATAAATCGGGTTTTGGAATAACAGCAACGGGCTTTATGGTAAATGATGATGTTAAAATGAATCTATACCAGTTTTCCATCAGTCCTGGTTTTGATTATTTGAAAAATAAAAAATTGGCAACCGGGTTTTCGTATTCACGATATTTTACAAAAGATTCTTTGGCGTTTTACACATCGCCTTTGCAAAATGAATTGTATGCCTATTTCACCTGGCGAAAATTATGGGTACGCCCCTCTATTCAGTTAAGTTATGGCTGGGGCAGCCGAAGTGAACTTATGGAACGGGAAGAATTGATAAACTCATTGCGACTGCGCCCCAGGGGATATACGTTTATCAATACAACTGAATCTATTTCCGATTTTTCAGTAACGGGTTCTTTACGAAAAGATATTTATTGGTTAGATGTATTTACGTATAATGACCATATCCGCTTTACACCACAAGCTGCTATTACATTGGGCACCCAAAAATTTGGCTTCAATCAATCGAGTGCTACCTATGCACAAATACTCAGAAGCAATGGAAGCGGTGGCGCCAATGTGCTTTACAATTCAGAAAATATTTATTTAGACGATAAAATAAATTTTCAGCCACTCTCCTGGTCTTTATTTTTAAAAGGGGAATATTCGGTTGGCAAATTTTTTATTCAACCGCAGGTTATATTTGATTATTATTATCCTGCCACCTCCAATAACTTCAATACTTTGTTTACTGTCAACTTGGGTTTTATGTTTTAATTTTTTTGCAAAACCTTCTAATACCCTTCACAATAATTATTTTCTTTAGTTGTTACTACTAAAATTCTTTTCAGTAGTTAAAAAAAATTAACACCGCAACAGGTTACATGGCATTATACTTGAAAAACTTATATACAGATTTGTGAGCTTTGGTTGATGCGATAAATTTATAAACAAAAAAATCTTTACAATGAAAACAAGGTTATTATTTTTCTCCGCCGCAATTTTATTATCAATTACGGGTATGGCGCAATTTCATATTGGCGCAAAAGCAGGTGCAAATATTATGAAAGTGGAAGGCAAATCCTTTAAGGATGAATTCCGGTATGGCTATCATATTGGTGGTTTTATGGAAATTAAACTAACAAAAAAATTGGAGCTTCAACCTGAAGTATTATTCAACCAATTCTCAACAAGGCTGGATAGTAATTACAAAAATATTTATCAGAATGTTTTCAATCCGTCAGGTGGCAACAGTATTAAGCTGAATTATCTTTCTATTCCATTGATACTGGATTATAAATTAGCAAAATTTTTCAGATTACAGGCAGGTCCCCAATTCGGCGTTTTAATTGATCAGAACAGGAGCATTCTTCAAAACGGTGGCGATGCATTTAAACGTGGCGATTTTTCAATGCTTGTTGGAACGGAACTTCAACTTTCAAAATTCAGAGTTACCGGCCGATATACAGTTGGCTTATCAAATATTAATGATATAGACAATCAGGATAAGTGGAAAAGTCAGGGATTTCAAGTCTCTGTCGGAATAGCACTATAATGCTCAAAAGATTAAGACCCTGAAAAACTATAAGCCCTTCTGTCAGCAGAAGGGCTTTTTAATTCTAATGGCATTAAACTTGACAAGCATAGATTCAAATTGTACATTTAACACCCACTATAATCTGCTGTCAGATTGTCTAAATAAGAAAGGCTATGAGTTTTGAAAAAATGTTCCCGAAACAAGAAGAAGACATGGATTTTTTGCCGATAATTCCATTAAATGAAACGGATCAGGATAATACTGATATTGAAGTTCCAGCAGAAATTCCTTTGTTGCCATTAAGAAATACAGTTTTATTTCCAGGCGTAGTGTTACCCATAACTGTTGGCAGAGATAAAAGCATTAAAGCTGTGAACGATGCTTATAAAGCTGATAAACTGATTGGCGTAATTGCACAAAAAGACAGTTCAATTGAAGACCCTGAATTAAAAGATCTTGAAAGTATCGGAACCATTGCCCGCATTATTAAACTGATAAAGATGCCCGATGGCGGAACTACCATAATTATCCAGGGAAAACTAAGGTTTGTTGTGGATGCAATTGTTTCTGATGACCCCTATTTCAAAGCAAAAATAACAAGACTCGATGATGAGCAGGAAGTAGTAGATGCCGACTTTGCGGCCTACGTTGCCAACATAAAAGATCTGGCAACGGAAATTGTACAGCTTTCTCCAAATATTCCTTCAGAAGCATCTATCATTCTCCGCAATATTGAGAACCCTTCATTCCTGATACATTTTGTTTCGAGTAATCTGAATACCGATTTAAAAGAAAAACAAAAACTACTTGAGCTAAATAAAATTCGTGAACGTGCCGATTTATTAATGCAGTTGTTGCAAAAAGAATTGCAGTTTGCCGAGTTAAAAAATAAAGTAACAACAAAGACAAGAACAGAAATAGATAAACAGCAACGTGAATATTTTCTGCACCAGCAGATGAAAAGCATCAAAGATGAGCTGGGTGGCGATAGCAATGTGCAGGAAATAAAAGAGATGCAGAAAAAAGCTGAAGCAAAAAAATGGAGTGCTGCGGCTAAGGAAGCATTTAAAAAAGGAACCGAGAAATTAGAAAGAATGCATCCGAGTACACCCGACTATTCTGTAATATACAATCATCTTGATCTGATGCTTGAATTGCCCTGGGAAGAATACACAGAAGATCATTATGATTTGAAAAAAGCAAAACAAACTTTAGATCATGACCATTATGGTATGCAAAAAATTAAAGAAAGAATACTGGAATATCTAGCTGTATTAAAATTAAAAGGCGATATGAAAAGCCCGATTCTTTGTTTTGCTGGTCCTCCCGGAATTGGTAAGACCTCGTTGGGAAAAAGTATTGCAAATGCAATTGGTAGAAAATATGTACGTCAAAGTTTGGGTGGATTACATGATGAAAGCGAAATACGAGGACATCGTAAAACGTATATTGGTGCTATGCCCGGCAGAATTTTACAATCGCTGCGCAAAGTAAAATCGTCAAACCCGGTAATCGTATTAGATGAAATAGATAAAGTGGGTAGTGATTTTCGTGGCGATCCGTCTTCTGCATTGCTTGAAGTGCTTGATCCGGAACAGAATCATAGTTTTTATGATAACTACCTGGAGCTTGAATATGATTTAAGCAAAGTATTATTTATAGCTACTGCAAATAATATTGCAAATATTCAACCTGCATTACGGGACAGAATGGAAATAATTGATTTAAGTGGTTATGCTGTTGAAGAAAAAATTCAGATTGCTAAAAGACATTTGATACCCAAACAAAAAGAATTGCATGGCTTAAAGAATACACCACTCAACTTCAGTGATAAAGTAATCGAAAAAATTATCCAGGATTTTACAAGAGAAAGCGGTGTAAGAGAATTGGACCGGCAACTTGCTTCTATTATGCGCAATCAGGCAAAACAGCTTGCCATGAAAGGAAAAATAAAATCATCTATTTCAGCAGACGGGGTTGAAAAAATTCTTGGCAAAGCAAAATATAGTAATGAACTCTATAAAACGGCAAACATGCCTGGTGTTGCAGTTGGGCTTGCCTGGACGTATGTCGGCGGTGATATTCTTTTTATA
>JANLSA010000107.1:0-7106 GCA_031362085.1 Bacteroidota bacterium
CGCAGTTGCTCACTCCTTACCGGGATGGCGGCTGGACTGTGCAGCAGTTAGTACATCATGTAGCAGATAGTCATATGAATGCGTATTGCCGGTTCAAATTAGGATTGACAGAGGAAAATCCAACTATAAAACCGTATGATGAAAAAAAGTGGGCTGAGTTAAATGATACATATAAAACGCCAATCAATATTTCACTCACGTTGTTACATGCGTTGCATATTCGTTGGAACGAAGTGCTTAAACATATAACAGATGAGGAATGGAATAATCATACGGTCTATCATCCGGGGAGTAAAAAAACAATGCGGCTATGGTTTTTGTTAGGTATGTACGCCTGGCATGGCAAACATCATGTGGCACATATCACTTCGTTAAGAGAAAGAATGGGGTGGATGTAAGAATAAAATATAAAATAATCAGAGTCCTTCTTAAAATCTGCAATTTGCAATCTGCAATTTACAATTAACCCATTATCTTTTTCATCGTTGCACCAATATCCGCCGGGCTCACCGCAACATGGATTCCGCATTCACTCATTATTTTCATTTTTGCAGCAGCTGTATCATCAGCGCCACCAACGATAGCACCGGCATGTCCCATACGACGGCCGGGAGGTGCAGTTTGTCCAGCTATAAAACCCACAACCGGTTTTTTATTTCCAGTTGCTTTTATCCAATAGGCAGCCTCCGCTTCCATACCACCACCTATTTCACCAATCATTACAATAGCATCTGTATCGGGATCGTTCATAAATAATTCAACCGCTTCTTTTGTAGTTGTACCAATAATCGGGTCACCACCAATACCAACTGCAGTAGAAATTCCAAGACCCGCTTTTGCAACCTGGTCAGCTGCTTCATACGTAAGCGTACCGCTTTTTGATACGATACCAATTCTTCCTTTTATAAAAACAAAACCAGGCATGATTCCTACCTTACATTCATCAGCGGTTATTACACCCGGACAATTGGGTCCGACCAGTCTTGTATTTTTTCCCTGCAAATAATTTTTCACTTTCACCATATCCTGTACCGGAATTCCTTCGGTAATGCATACAACTAAACTAATACCAGCATCTGCGGCTTCCATTATCGCATCGGCAGCAAAAGCCGGCGGAACAAAAATGATACTCACATCTGCACCAGTATTTTTCACACAATCAACTACGGTATTAAAAACCGGTTTATCTAAATGGGTACTACCCCCTTTACCCGGCGTTACACCACCAACAACATTGGTTCCGTATTCAATCATCTGAGTGGCATGAAAAGTTCCCTCACTTCCTGTAAAACCCTGTACTAAAATTTTAGAATTTTTATTAACAAGTATGCTCATAAGTCTTTTTGTTGTTGCGCAAAAATAGGGGAATTAATTTTTTTGTACCCGGCTAAATTGCTACTATGATCGTTCCTTGCGCCTGCCTGCACGAAGCCGTTTCGGCATAGGCAGGTCGCACACTTGCACGTTCTGTAATTCTGTTCAACATTGGCGGACTCACTATAAACCGGGTCTGATTCTTTCTTTTTATTTTTTATTGCAGTAGATAAATATCATGTCGTCAACCGATTTGTCACCAAGTTGTTTTGCTTTTTTTAAGTCAGCACACGCATCGGTTGTTTGTTCCTTTGTCGGCTGAATGTTTCCTTTTTTTGTCAACAGATTTATTTTTGCAACGCCTCTGTTAGCATATGCTTCCATATAATCAGGGTTTAACTCTATAGCTTTGTCATAATCTTTAATTGAACCTTCGCTATTCATTAACATGCCTTCTGCTGCGCCCCTGTTGAAATAAAGTTCCGGATCATTGGGGGAAAGTGTAATAATTTTATCATAGTATTTTATTGATTCATCATAATTTCCTTTTTGGTATTCAATTTTGGCTAAATAATAGAGAGCAGCTTCCCCTTGTTCACCAATACTGTCTTTCGTTAGAATAAAAAGGAAATCTTTCTTAGCTCCATCAAGATCTTTTAAATATGCCTTTGTCTTACCTCTATCTGTGTATGATGCAAGGTCTGTCGGGTCAAGATCTATTGCCTTGTCAAGATCTGGTATGGAATTTTTGTAGTCTCCGAGTCCGTTATATGAAAATGCCCGGTAGATGTAACAAAATTTTTTCAGTTGGTCGTCAGTTGCCTTTTTCAAAACATCTGAAAATGTCTCAATAGCTTTTTTATAGTTCTCCGATTGCAGAAGTTTAACTCCTTTGTCAAAGTCACTTTTTAACTCTGCCTGACCGTAACCGAACTGCACTAACAGTCCGAAAAAAAGTATCATTATTATTTTGTGCATGGCCGTCAATTAGTTTTGATTGTAACACATAAATATAAGCAGTTGAATAATAAATTTTACACCGTTGTTGGTGTTTAAAATTTAGTTGTTGCTGGTTTAAACCTCAACACCAACAACACGAATCTATGGAATGTTTCTATATCGGGGTTGTTGATATAAACCTTTATTTCAATAATGAGCTTTATTCTGCTGTCAGCATTTGTTCAAAG
Source organism: Bacteroidota bacterium (assembly GCA_031362085.1). Classification (GTDB taxonomy): domain Bacteria; phylum Bacteroidota; class Bacteroidia; order Chitinophagales; family Chitinophagaceae; genus VBAR01. The sequence continues at coordinate 2,502 of JANLSA010000107.1, forward strand.
AAGGCACCGATATTATTTTCTCGATCAACAAAATGAAGCTCCAGCATCCAATTTCTTTTATTTCCGTGTTTGTCTGGTTGAAGTATATCAGTATGATTGTCCGGGTGTACATCTAAACACAAATCATTTGGGTCATCGGGTTGTTCATGAGGAAAACGGCCAAGAATATGACCAGCTATTGCATTTCCAAATTCGTATCCATAGCGTTTTGTAAGATCGCTGACGTAATTAAAATACCCGGCACCGGTAAGGTTGGGTTGCTTAAAATACCAGTCATTCGCTTCCTGCCATGCGGCTTCTATATCTTTTTTAATCTTTAGTTTCAAAGGGTCTTTACCTAAAACATATGTTCTTCCAAGATCTGCTTCCCAACCTTCAAAAACGGGATGAAAATCGAAGAACAGTATATCGCCATCGCGGATAATAAGATTGGGCGGATCCGCTACATATGGTTGTAAGGTATTAATGCCTGTTCTTACAATTTTTTTGCCCCAATGATTTTCTACTCCAAAATCTTCTTTGGCAACCTGCACAATTTCATCAGCAAGTTGTTTTTCTGTTTTCCCGGCAATGATCAATCCTCTTTCTTCAACAGCATGAAATAATTCTTTTGCTTTTTGTTCGGCATGGATTAGTTTTTGTTTTACTTCGTTCATAATTTTTTATTTACAGTGTTGTTGGTATTCAAAATTAATTTTGTTACTGGTTTAATTCTCATCATCAGCAATACGAATCTATGGAAAGTTTTTAAATCGTTGTACTCATTTTAATCTGTAGGCCTTTCGTAAACTCTGTAGTTTTTTAATAGCTGGACACCATCATTAGTCTTGAATTTTGTTTTAACAAATGAATTCTTATCATAGTTTAGTTTTCGTTTTACTGAGAAATGCAGGTGAGGTTTTAAAATAAAACCGGTACTGCCGCTATATCCAATCAATTGTCCTTTATCGACTAATCCTTTTTTAACAACAACACCATTTTTTTTCAAATGCCAGTAACATCCAAAACTACCATCATAATGTTTTACGATTATAAAGTTTGCTTTCTTTTCATAACCCGGAAAGGGGCCACCCTTATCGTTATCGTCTTTAAAAGCATAGATAACACCTTCCCTCGCAGCATAGACAGCTGTTCCTTCGGGCATAGCAAAATCTAATGCGGCAGAATGATTGTGTGAAAACAATCCTCCATAACCTTGTACAATTCTATACTTTGCTCCCTCTTTAAATGGGAGATTATAAGTATAAGTGTCCAGGTTTTTTGTAACGCTGTTACTTAATAATGAAAAAACAAAAAGGCCTGCAACGATTATAAGGATAATTAAAAACAACCTTTTAATTATTAATTTCCAAGACCATGATTTTGTCTTTGACATCTTTATTACAACGATTTATTTCCTACTGTTTCTCCGGCGAATCCACTTCAAATATATTCCCGTTATCATCTTTCTTTTTTATACCAAAATTGTATCGGAAGTTTATTCCAAATCTTCTGGTATCATTTTGGCGCAAGCCATACGCATTTACAGAACCTTGCTTAATGGAGAAATCATATTTGTTAGAAAAGAAAATATCATTGGCACTCAATGTTACAGTCAGTTTGTCTTTAAAAAAGCGGCGGTTAATATTTGCATTCAATGCACCAAAGGTTTTTACTTCATTAAACTGGAGCAAACCCTTAAAGCGGACAAACCCATTCATCGAAAACTGAGATCGTTTACCCAATTTCAAAGTATGGTAAGTAAATAGCATCCAGGTTCCTCTTTTATAGGAGAGGGGTTTGTTTTCATAGAGCCCATCATAAAAATTATGATTGTACTGTGCACCCATTACAAAAAAATATTTTCCGCCGGGGGGCAATGCTCCCAATGCACGGAAATACCATTCTTTATTTTTTCCAAGATTATCATAAGTGCGGTATGCCTGGCTTGTACTTGAATCTGCCTGGTAAATTACATTGGTGAAAATATCTTTGGTATCATTAAAGCCAACAGCCAAAACGGGTGTTTCTTCAAAGCTTACATTGAACTCATAATTTTTTGTAAACTGTGGTTGAAGCGATGGATTACCCACTTCCGATAAATATTGATCCACATATCTTGCAAATGGATTCAGTTGCTCATACACCGGTCGCTGTATTGTTCTTCTGTGAACGAGGTAAGCTCTTAACTGGTAACCTGCAATTTTCATTATCGGTTTGCTCAGATAGATATACGGGAACAGGTCGGTGCGTTGAATGCTGAATGTAGTATCATCCGGTATAACCTGGTTTCCTTTCATATTGGTGTTCTCCAATCTCGAACCAACCTTAAGAACAATTTCTTTTCCCAACGTTTTTGAAATCTGAAAATAAACTGCATTAATATTTTCAGAATAATTAAATGTATTGGTACGGCTGTTATCTTTTGCCCGTATACCATTTTGTTCACGAAAATAATTAGTTGTGTTTTTAAAACGATGAACAGATGATCTTAATCCCGTTTCAATTGTTGTTTTGCTTTTAAATTTCAGTTTCAAATCCGATTTTGCTATAAAAAGATTTCTTCGGTTATCGCCATTTCCATCACCACCATACACAGGTATTACAGGAAAATTATGTGTGGTTGTAAAAAGCTGATCCGATTTATGGGTTGCATGACTGTAAAAAATATCGTTTTCCCATTCACTGCCAAGTGAATCAATTTTGTATTTCGATTCAATGCCATTACCAATCACCAGAGAATTGCCGGAATTATTTACCCGGTTCAGGTTACTTACCAGCGTTTGACTATTGCTTATTTTTTTAATCAAACTGTTATTGTCCGATTTGTTTTTTGTTTCATTCCAACTTACACTGCCATCAAAATCAAGTTCCCATTTTTTACCAAGCGACCAGGAAAGACCATAGTTGGTATAAAGTCCATCAGCCGGGTATTTTGTAAAAGCATTCTGAGTAAGAATCGTATCAGATGCAAACAGGCGATTGGTATTTATTTTTTCATAGCTGTTCCGTTTACTATAATTAAAATTTATAAACGAACTTTTCTTACCATCATTATTATTCAGGCTGAATCCAATAAACTGATTGCCATAAGTACCCTGCTGCAATCCGGCAGTTACACTTCCCGTAAGTCCAGGCATTATCCCTTTTTTCAACACTACATTTACAATACCACCACCACCGCTGGCTTCATATTTTGCCGAAGGCGTTTTCAATATTTCAATTTTTGAAATAGCATTGGGGGGCAAACTCTTCAGCATACTAGCTACATCGGCAGCACTCATTTTCATTTCTCTTCCGTTTACCTGAACCGTTGCTGGTGTCATACTGTTTAAATAAATATTGCCATCCTGATCCATAAATATTCCGGGTACTTTTTCAATCACTTCAAACCCATTGGAAGAACTGGCAACTAAATTTTCAGGATCCACAATTGTTTTATCATCTTCCTGCCGCATCAAAGGTTTTTTAGACTGGATGATCACATTCTCCAGTTTTTTTGATGATGGCTCAAGAATATATCTGAAACTGGTTTGATTGCCGGTTAATGCAAACCCTTTTTGTATGGGCAGGTGATTCACTGCGCTGATTGTAATAAAATATTGAGAGTTCCGTAAAAGATTAAATTTTGCAATGCCACTGCTGTCAGCAATTTTTTGCAAGGACAGTGAACTGTCAGTGTTGTTGTCTATTTTTATTGTGGCGTTGGATATCGGGTCATTTTTGGGATTCGTTATTTTAAAAGTAACAGAAATATTTTGTGCAGTTGAAAGAACGGAAAACAATCCAATGAATAGAACCGGAACAATTATTTTTCTGTATTGTATTTTTATAAGGTGGATAAAGCTAAATGACATTAAAAAGTTTTTATTGATGGGGTAAATGGATAGCCGCCAAATATAAAGACAGTAAGTATAACAAATGGTTAAGTTTACATGTACTATATTAAAATTTGATAAGCAAGGCGAAAAAACAGGATGGACGTATATTGAAGTGCCTGCAGACCTTGCCCAGCAATTAAAACCGGGTAGCAAACTTGGATTTAGAGTAAAGGGTAAATTAGATAATTATAAAATTGCCCAGGTTGCACTTTTACCAATGGGCGGTGGCAATTTTATAATGCCCGTGAACCAGGAAATGCGGAAAGCCATCCACAAAAGACATGGAGCACTATTGAATGTTCAACTGGCACTGGATGAATCTGATTTTATTTTCAATAAAGATTTTATGGATTGCCTGGATGATGAACCCGGTGCAAAGAAATTTTTTAATACACTACCCGGTGCACATCAACGGTATTTCAGTAAATGGATTGATAGTGCAAAAACAGAACCCACCAAGATAAAAAGAATTACAATGGCTGTAAATGCATTGGCAAAAAAATGGGGCTATCCTGAAATGCTTCGTTCTTCTCAAAGCAAGATTTAAGTTTTATTAATCGTTATTACTTTTCTTTGCAGTATGATTAAATCAATTAATGATTTTAAGAATCCATTCTTTATCGGTGTCGCCGGATCGGGTATGAGTGCTATAGCTCAATATTTAAAAGGGATTGGTAAAAATGTAAGTGGTAGCGATCGTTTTTTTGTTGCAGGTGAATACAATGAAACAAAAGAAAAACTGGAG
>JANLSA010000121.1:0-3511 GCA_031362085.1 Bacteroidota bacterium
GGCGCAACAGTCGGTCAAAGTAGCAATGCAGTTTGGTACAAAAAAATATTATAAATTTAAAAACTCAACCGGATACTTCCATAAATACCAAACCTTCTTATTTTTTCAGGTGGAAGTGGCGTAGGTAGAACCCGCCAGATAAAATCAATACGCAGTAATTTTAATATATTATCTATTCCGGTTCCAAGCTCAACAAATGTTTTTCCATTAAGATTTTGAAAACTATGACCGGGTTTGAAGTTGAGTACTTTGTTTGCATCTGATAGATTAGCGGTTAAAACTTTGGCTGTCCAGAACTGACGAAGTTTCATTTTTCTTGTTGGGCCAAACCATTTAAAAATACCGCTACCAAAATTATGTTCAACATTTAATCCGGCATACCGGTCATGTAAAAATTCCCATCGGAGAATTGTATTTAGTGCATATTTATTATAATAAAATAATTCATTACCCGGCGCTATATCAAGCAACACATACGGAAGCGTACCAAAGGTTTTTCCGGCATAAGCAAAGAAGCTGATATTACCCAATGGCGAAATTTTGAAATTGTCCGAAACATTTGCTGATAGTTTTGTATAACTATAACTACTTTTAAATATACCGGATACACCACGGGTAGCATACAACTCCACAACAGGGTAGGGGCTGCCAAGACTGGTACGGAAAAACGTATTTTCTAAATATTTTTCAAGCAATGCAAAACGCAAACGAAAAGTAGCTTCAAATGTGGTAAGCGGGTTGCTGTTTTTTGCAGTGACAAATGAATTTTTTAAAGGAAGATTTTTAAGTGGGTTAAATTCTTTGTGTGTGAAAGTTAAAAATCCGGAGAAACCATTTTTTCGCTGATGATAAAATTCCAATCTTGTTTCTTTAGAACTGATGTACTTGCGGGGAACATTCGGTTTGCGAATAGCCAGTGCAAAAATATTATCACTCGTTACTTCACCGTAATAGTTTTGTCCAAAGTCGAGATCATTGGTATATGAACCATAAATAAATGTTCGGGGATTTTTTGTTGGCAAATAGAAAATCTCTGCCTTACCCTTAAATTTTTTATCGCCAAAACCATAAGCAAGATAACCGTGTAACCATATTTTTTTATTAAAATATTTATTGGTGCCTAAATCAAATCGCATGCGGAACCCTTCCCATCCGTTTGAAGTGAACCAATTAAACCAGGGGCCTAACTGATAATTTCCTGTATTTAAATAACCGGTACCAATAAAATTTAATGTGTTGGTGAATTTTTTAAAGCTTGCTGAATTCGTTAAGGTATCAATCATACGTATGATACCTTTTTCATTTTTACTCAGTTCTTCATGGCGGGCCGTATCCCAAAAAGCTTTTGGCTTATCAGCGGCACCGGGCAATGTAATAATTTCTTCTAAAATTGTATTCTTGTTTAATTCATTGAGTACTGAAGAATCATTGAACACAATATTCTGATAGGTTGTTGTTTTTCTTCCAATAAAACCAGCTTTGTTTTCACCAATCGGAGAAACATTGACAACAAACTTATCTTTTAATAAAAACCAGGTTGTATCATTCAATAATTGAAATTCCTGGATAAGACTTATGCGTTCCAAAAAATTGATATTGGCCTCTTTGCCCAATCTTAAATTCATTTTCTGAATGCCAAACGTGGATGCCTGCACCCAGCAATCACCATCAAATGTGTTTTCGCCTTTTCTTTTTGCAGCAAATACAAGATGAAAATGTGATTTATTACTGATGATCTGTGTATCTATTACCGAATAGTTATAATAATTATCGCCATTATCGCTGATCGGACTGATAAACTGTTTGTCAAAAACAGGAATAAAATTGTTGTAAACATTTATATTCTGATCTGTGCCACCGAGAAATTTTAACATGCTTTCATTCTTGATTCCGTTGGTGTTGGCGGCTTTAATTATTTCTCTGCGACGCAAAGGCTTTTTCTGGTAATAATAATCCGATAATGATTCGGTCAGGTAGGCGGGTAGATATTTTAGTCCTTCGGAGGTATCTGTATTTTCATTAATGATATTCGTGATCGGTCGCAGTGGTTTAAACTTTGCCAGTTTGCCGGTGTTGAAATTTTTTAAATCCAATTCCAGTTTATTATAAAGTTCATACGAAAAATTATCAAACCTGAACTTATCATTCTGTGGTTTATGCTGAACAATTCTTTTCCATAAGTATAACCCCCTGTTGATTTTGATTTTTACTGTTGCATTTTCACTTATTTTTCTGGGGTCCATCTTTATAGTAATAAAAATGGAATCTTTTGTTTTATTAAAAACACAAATAATTGCCTGGTAAGCCACATTTGTTATTTCCAATGTATCGGAGGGCCATTTACTGAACGAAAAGGAAAAGCGACCTGCTGAATCGGTTAGTTTGCCAATCGTTGTATTTTTAAATTGAATTGAAGAAAAAGCAACTGGCTCATCGCTATGGTTATCTTTTATTATTCCGGCAATAACTTTATGCTGAGCAAAAACTTTTTGTTGAAAAGTGAAAATGCAGGTAAATAAAGGGAGAATAAAATAGAATAAAGATTTACGAATCATCTCCAAATTTAACCCGAAGAACTGAAAATTGAATTGTTAATTGACCATTAAAGTCTTTCAGTTGATAAATTTCATTTGGAAATTTGCAATTCATCTATTTACTTTGTATTTCAAAGTGCTTTTTATGAAAAAACAAAACCAACAAAACGAATCGCTTCAGGAACTGAAGGATATTAAGAAAATGATGGAACGGAGCAGCCGTTTTATTTCATTGAGTGGCTTTAGTGGTATAGCAGCCGGCCTGTGTGCATTGTTGGGCGCATGGAAAGCTAAAGAATATTTGGATGGTTATTATGGTGGTTACAACAGCAATGGTTTTTTTTCAGGAGATGATTTCAGTAAGTTAAAATTAAAATTATTGGTGCTGGGTGTAATTGTATTTGCTGTTGCATTTCTCAGTTCTTTCTTTTTTACCTGGCAAAAAGCAAAAAAGCAAAACATACCCTTGTGGAATATGACGAGCCGGAAATTATGCTGGAGTATGATTATTCCACTTGCAACTGGCGCCTGTTTCATCATCGCAATGCTTCGTTATGATGATTGGGCATATATCGCACCGGCTTGTTTGATATTTTATGGTTTAGCATTAGTTAATGCAAGCAAATACACATTTACCGATGTGCAGCTATTAGGTTATGGTCAAATTATTCTTGGGTTAATAAATATGCTATACATCGGAAAAGGAATTTATTTCTGGGCTGTAGGTTTTGGTGTAATGCATATTATTTATGGAGTAATAATGTGGTGGAAGTATGAAAGAAAAGTATAATAGTTTAAAAGTTTACAATTGAAGAATCCAATAACAGGGTTAAATAAAATTTTTGAGAGCCGAATTCGCCTTGGGATTATGAGTATCCTGATTGTGAATGAGGAAGTAAATTTTAATGACCTGAAACAAATGCTGGAGGTAACCGATGGAAACCTTGCTACGCATTTGGTAAACCTGGAGGAAAAAG
>JANLSA010000134.1:0-1892 GCA_031362085.1 Bacteroidota bacterium
GCCCCTCATCATCACGTGCTGTAAATTGTTTTCGTATCAGATTAGGATCGTCATATAAATATGCACCGATATAAATAGCATTATTATCGTAAACAATTTTTACTTCCGATTTTTGATTAGCAGCTGCACCTACATTTGGAGAGTTTTGTATAAAGTTTGTTGCAACCGGGGCATTTTTCCAGGCCGCATCATCCAATACACCATCTATTTTTGGCGCCTGAGAAATTCTTACAGCCTCTATGGAACTATTTTGAGAATAGGAATAGACCCCTGAAAACAGAAATAAAAAGAATACAGCAGCATTAGTCCTCATACAGTAAATTGATTTTTATAAAACTGCAACTAATCATTGACATAAATCAGTTTTATAAAGTCTGCAAAATAAACCAATCCCGCTGCATTTCAACCGTAATTTCTGTATCAGTTCATTGTTTTTTTTAGTGTAGTTACCTGTTCCTGAAGATTATTTACAAGACTTGCAAGCTGATTTACATCCCACCTTGCCTGTTGCCCCGCTTTGGAAATAATATAATTCGACTCCCAGATTTCCATTACATCTTCCACATTTATTGAGTAGGGTTGGTACGAGGGGTTATCGCTTACCAAGGTGAGCTTATTTTTTACTTTCGTATTTCTTTGTACTCTTTTATATACAATTCCATCATGCCGGGAAACAAGAATGCAAGTGGAATTATTTTTCAAATCATCTGCATTGGATATTTTTTCACAAACAATAACAGAACCACTTGGTACCGGCAACATACTATCGCCTATAATTTCAAATGCACGATAATCACCACCACCCAACATGGGCAATGTGAATGTGTTTAATTCATCAATAAAATCAGGATCACCATAACCAGCTAAATAACCCGCAGCCGCTTTTACCGGAACAAATGGAATATCTGATCTGCCATTGGACATTAACTTGGCTGCCCGACGACGGGCTAAATAATTTGATTTGTTATCACTCAAATCCCGCCTGAGCAGATCATCCATAGTGAGTTTAAACATATCGCATACGGTTTCCAATACATCCATATTTGGCAAAGCCCTCTCCTCTTCATACGCACCAATAAGACTTCTTTTTACTCTGAGCTTTTCAGAAAACTCTAATTGAGTCCAGCCGCGCAACTTGCGCAGGTATTTCATATTTTGATTAGCAAAAGACATATAGAACTAATTTAATTAGCCGCAAAATACTAAATATTTTTGTTTTTCCAAATTCTTACTAAAGATTACCGTTGTTTAAAAAAAATCTCTAAAGGAATGTTTTGGATAATTGGTCTAACCCGGATACAATCGAAAAACAAAAAGAGACTATTCTCTATACTCTTTTCAACAGATGTGAACTAAGCCTTTTGAATTAAAAGAAATTATTCTGCACATTTGCCAAACGCATGGTAAAGAAAAAAATTAAAAGACCTGTAATCTTAATCGTAAATGATGATGGTGTTACAGCACCCGGTATATTGAACCTGGTGGATGCAGTAAAAGATCTGGGAAAAATTGTAGTAGTTGCTCCCGACAAACCGCAATCTGGAATGGGTCATGCTATTACAATCGGTTCTCCTTTAAGACTGCATAAAGTACATGTACCCGGAGCAGATGAAGCTTATTCCTGCACTGGCACTCCGGTTGATTGTGTTAAGATTGCTGTTGACAAAGTATTGCATCGTAAACCCGATTTATGTTTGAGTGGCATTAATCATGGGGCTAATCATAGTATCAATGTAATTTATTCCGGTACGATGAGTGCTGCATTGGAAGCTGGTATCGAAAGTATTCCTTCGATTGGTTTTTCATTATTGGATTTAAGGATTGATGCCGATTTTACAGCGGCAAAAAAATATGCAAGAATAATAGTTGAAAAAATGCTGGTTACAAAACTG
>JANLSA010000150.1:0-12559 GCA_031362085.1 Bacteroidota bacterium
CCGCTCAGGGTTAAATCTCCGGAGTAATTTAAAGAAACAGCCGCATTCTTTTTTTCCAATAACAACCGCAATGATGCAAGCACTTCATCAACCAGGGCTTTCATATTAATCGGCTCAAGTTTCAGCTCTATTTCTTTTTTCTCAAACATAGAAAGTTTGAGCACTTTATCTACCAGCAGATTTAAACGCTGCAACTCATTGGATGAAATATCAAGATATTCTTTTGTTCGCTGCGGGTCTTGAGCTGCACTAAAATTTTTTAATGCTTCAATAGCTACGCTTACGGTTGCTATCGGCGTTTTCAGTTCATGGGTGATATTACTGATAAAATCATTTTTTAATTCACCAAGCCGTTGTTGTCTTTTTAAATTCCGGAACAATAATAAAAAAGAGAGCAACGTAAGCCCGATCAGGAAAACAGAAAACAAAATCGGCGATAAAATTCTGCCGAGTAAATACGAAACATTGCTTCCACGCAGTAAACGATATGTAACGGGATGAATAATGCCAACCGAAACATCTGCCGGTTTTTCTTTTGTAACGCTATCCAACCGCAACACGGAGAAAGGAATATTTATTTTCTGTTCTTTCATCACAGCCCTGTATGCCGTTTCTATTTCGTGTACACGTACAGAATCCTGCAACGAATCTACACCGTACAGCAACCGCATAATATAATTGTGCCGGCCGCCAGAGCCCGGATGGTTTTTGGGCATAAATTTAAAACTATCCCTGTTTTGAGAAAAAGCATTGCGGTCAAATTGAACAACCATTCCCTTTTCCAATTCCGGGTGCAGCATCATCGAATCTTTCAAGCGACCGCTTACGATGTTTACGGTAGAAACAATTTGTTCCCTGGATGGAAGGTTTATATTGAAAGAATCATTATTGGATATAAAAACCCGGTCACCCTTATTAAAGCCCGGCTCGTTAAAAATTGTATCAATATTTTCCAGGTTTAATTTTTTTGCCTGTAGTTTTCGTACTACTTCACGAAAAGAAACATCCGATTTTATCGAAAGCGTTTTTTCTTCGCGGTCATAGTTTTGTTTCAGCCAGTAAACCTGAAAGCATATGATAGCAATTATAGAAACGACCATCAAAACCAGGTCGGGTATTTTTTTTCTCAGTCCCATTACAAAACAAATGTAACTATTCAATTTTTGCTGTTAGGAGTACATTAACCTTTATTAACTTTAATGAAACCCGGCTTAACTTATCTTAGAGCAGGTAATAAATAGCTTTGAAAAAAATAAAAATAATGAAACAAATATTTATCGCAGGAGCAGGATTGATTTTTTCAATTGCAGCTCCAGCTCAAATGAAACAGGGTACAATAATTTATGACAGAACGGTACAGATGCAAATGCAATTTCATACAGAAGGTGGGGAGGGAATGCACCAAAACATACCCCAATCAAGAACTGATAAATTTGAATTGGTGTTTGCCAATAATCAATCGATCTGGCGTTCAGCTGCAGCCGGAGATGACGATGGCGGAACATTTACAAGCGATAATGGAGGCGGCATGCAAATGCGAATGGTAATAGCGGGAGGCAATGATGTGGTCTATCATAATTTTGATAATGCTCAGCGGGTAGAGAAAAGAGAAGTGATGGATAAAAATTTTTTGGTTGCCGATAGTATTCGTCCGCTGAAATGGAAAATGACCGGCGAAACAAAAACAATTTTGAATCATAATTGCATGAAAGCTGCTGCAACAAGAATCAGCACTTCAATGCGGATGAATATGGATAATGGTGTGATGGAAAGAAAAGAAGTTACAGACACTACAACTATTATTGCATGGGTAGCTTCCGACATTCCCGTAAGTGCGGGGCCCGGTGAATACCAGGGTCAGTTGCCCGGAGCAATACTTGAAATGGAATTTGGAAATGGGCGACAGTCGTATAAAGCAATATCTATATCTGAAAAGGCAGATGTGTCATTGATAAAAGAGCCAACGGGAAAAAAGAAATTAACACCCGACGAGTTTGCAAAAGAAAGAAATAAGATGATGGATGAAATGCAGCGCAACAACCAGGGAGGCGGTGGCGGAAGAAGGATTTTTATTAATTAAAAAATACAGAAAGAATAAAACAAAAACCCTCCATTTGGAGGGTTTTTAATTAAAGGGAAGTATGCTAATCAATTTAACACAGTAAAAGAGTTAGCTTATATTTATTCTTTGACAGGGACCTATCAATTTTTACAAATGCAAAAAACTCTAAAAACTCCCACTCTCTTTTTGTTTACCCTTTTGTGTATATATTCTAAAGCACAATTAATAAGCGACTCGTTATTAATAGATGAACACTACCGGACTTTTAATTTTAATAAACCCGCATCTGCAAAAGCAAGTATAATTTTTGTTTTACATGGTTCTGGCGGATCCGGCAAAGGAGTAATGGGAGGGGCAGCAAAGCTGGAGGCAATCTCTGAGAATGAAAATATTTTAATTGTTTATCCTGATGGGTATAAAAAATATTGGAATGAATGCAGGAAAGCAGCAACCTCTGCTGCAAACCTGGAAAACATAAATGATAATAGTTTCTTCAGTCAAATGATTGACTATTTTATTTCTCATTATCAGATTAATCCTAAACAGGTTTTTGCGGTGGGCACATCCGGGGGCGGTCATATGGCCTACAAACTTGCCATAACAATGCCCGAAAAATTTAAAGCGATTACAGCCATCATTGCCAATATTCCTGATACCAGCAATATGGATTGTGTTGAAAAAAAATTACCTATGCCCGTTATGATAATAAACGGAACTGCTGACCAAACTAATCCTTATAATGGCGGAGAGATGAGTGTTGGCGGATCGGTTTGGGGAAGAGTTCGTTCTACCGAACAGTCATTTAAATATTGGGCAGAATTGGATGGATACAAAGGAGAGCCCAAAAAAGAAATTTTACCCGACGTGGATCCGGCAGATGGAAAAACAATTGAAAAATTTACGTACAAAAAGAAAAGGAAGCCCGAGGTTGTACTTTTAAAAGTAATTAACGGAAAACATAATTATCCTAATGATATTGATGTTTACCTTGAAGCATGGCAATTTTTTAAAAGACAAATAAACAAAAGATAGGCCCGAGCCCTATTCCCGATTATATTTATCGTATTATCATATTTGCCCCATGACCGCCACCCGAATTACCCAATCCACTCTTTGTTAAGCTGTACGTAAATGAAAGCATAAAGAATCGCTGTAATGTATTCACTCTTGAGTCTTCAATATAATTCTGATTGCTGGTGCGGTTAATGCCGATATTTTTATCAAGCAGATCATAGGCAGATAGTTTTATTTCGCCGCGGCTATATTTCATAAACTGTTTACTGATGCTTGCATTCCAGATCGGAATTTTTGAATTGAACCCTGCGGAACGCTGGGTATTAATTGTATAACTGAAATCGGTAGAAAAGAAAAATCGTTTTGGCATTTCCCAATCCAAATCGGTGCCATAGCGCTGTTGAAGATAATTTGTATTGTACAAAGACTGAAGCGAGTATTTTGTTTTATTAATATTTAAGGAAGTTTCAAAAGAAAGATTCAGTTTTTCCTTGTAAGAAGCGGACAATCTTATTTGGGGCCCCGCAGAAAATGAATTAATGGTATTTTCAATCGTGTTGATGAATTGTTTTCCATGATTATAACTTACTCGGTTACCGACTTCAAACATCCCTTTTAAAAAACGAACCGGTAGGCTGTAGTTTACATCTCCCAGCATAGAATAAACACCATTAATGTTTACAGGTTTTGTTGTTCGAATGCCGACGGAATCAACCACATCATAGTTCACAATTTTATTTTGTGTTTTTTGTATATTAAAGAAGAGGACAAAATTTTTGTTTTTGTACGGGCTCATCAGAAATAAATTTCCCTGTACAGTATGTGTTACCTCCTGTTTCAAATCGGGATTGCCAAGGCGGACATATAAAGGGTTGCTGTTATCGGGTATCGGCTGGAGTTGCGAAATATTCGGCTGATTAGTGGTGGCGTTATAGTTAACCGAGATGTTTTTAAATCGGGTAAAATTGAATTGGAATCTTGCATTAGGCAACAGGTTTTTAAAAGATTTTGTAATTAGCGAATCTTTAATACTGGAAGTAATCGTTCCTTCCAAATCGGCCTGTTGCCATGAAACACCAACCGCATAATTATATTTTCGTTTTTGTGTACGTATCCGCAGGCCGGCATTGGTATAGCTATATAAATTTTCAAAATCATTGGTAAGCGTGGAGTTTACATTATCATATTTACCATTCGTCTTGTTATAATCGTAGGTTGTTTTGTCAGAAATGGTTTGGGAGTTGCTTTTACTAATGCTGAACTCCATCAGCGATTGTTTAAATAAGGGCTCTGTATAAACTGCACGGGCATTATAGCTTTTCAAACTTGCAGCCGTGGTGAACTGTTGATTCAAAGTGTCCTTTCTTATAAGAGTTGTGGTGCTGTTGTAAAAACTGTTTACCGAATTCAGGCCGCCGTCGCCATCGCTTTTATTAAAGCTTGTTTGCAGGGTAAAAGAAAATGTTCTGCCTTTACGACTAAATTTTTTTCGAAATACTAAATCATTTTTAAAATTGTATCCTTTGTTTGTTGAAAAACTCCGGCTGTTGCCCTCGTTGATTAAATTTCCATTCGAAGCAAGCGTTTTATAATCAGAAAGATTATTATTGTTTGTTTCCTGAAAACTAAGCGAAGGGGCGATACGTAATGAATGCAAAGAATCAATTTGGTAAAGATTATTCAGGTTTAAACGATGGTTATTATTAATATTATCCGAGAAAGAGTTTTGGTTATATAAATTAGTAGTTGTTGGTAAAAAATTCTGGCGGCTGACATGGCTTTCCCGTTTCGGGTTTACACGGTTGTAAAAATAATTGCTTTGAAAATCGTTTTTTGTGCCCAGTATATTATTATAATTCAATCCACCGCCCGACGATGTTTTTATACCGCCAGAATTTCCACCGCCCATTCCCATTGCGGCAGCATCTTCTCCTGAAATATTTATATTAATATTACCACCATTGCCACCACCACGCTGCATACGTGCCAGTTCCCCGGTAAAATTTAATATATCCATAAATGAAAAACCCTCAGCATTGGTATTGTTGCCCATGCCAATTGCAGAAAACTGCCTTGCCCCTTTAAATGAATTAATATTTTCTTTTGCTTCGTATCGTTCTTTATTACCACCACCGGCGTTTAGTTTTCCAAATAATCCTTTCTTTTTATCTTTTTTTAATTTCAGGTTTATGGTTTTTTCATAGTTGCCATCTTCAAAACCGGTAAGTTGTGACTGATCGCTTTGTTTATCATATACCTGCACCTTGTCGATTGCATCTGCCGGCAGATTTCTTGTTGCAATCTTCGGGTCGTTTCCAAAAAATTCTTTTCCATCTACCATAACCCGGTTCACTTTTTCACCCTGGGCAGTTATCGTACCATCTTTGTCAACTTTTACTCCTGGCAGTTTTTTCAGCAGTTGCTCCACATTTGCATTCGGCACTGTTTTAAATGAGCCGGCGTTATACTGAATGGTATCTTCAATCATTGTTATTGGAGGAGCTTCGGCATTTAAAACTACCTCTTCAAGAAATTTTGATTTATCATTCATTACCACATTTCCAAGAGTCACAATTTTGTTAGTGTCGCTAACTGTAAAATATTTTACGGAGTTATGATAACTAATATGAGAAAGCATTAAGCGGTAGCTTCCATTTGGTATGCCCCGTAGCTCAAAATTTCCATTATTGTCGGTCATAGAAAAAGCAACCAGCGAAGAATCTTTTTTGTCAAGAATTGTTACAGTTGCCGAAGCAACTGTTTTATTGGACAGCGTATCAAAAGCAACACCCTTTATGTTTCCATTTTTTTGGGCAATGAGATCAACAGAAAAAAAAGTCAAAATAACAAATATGAATAAACATCTTTTCATAGATAGCTGGTTGAAGCCGCTAAAATATTAAAAGGGTAAAGGAAATTCCGTTAAACACACTTTGTTTAAGGTTAATTATGGTTAATAGGAAAGCTAAGAGATACAAACGGGTTTGTCCGGGGTTTATAAATAAGAAAGAAGACGGTTTGCCACAAACACAAAGCTTATCTGACCGGTTCGTTATCCTCTCTTTCTTTTTCATAAACCAACAACCACACTTTCCATTCCATTAATTCATATTGTAATGATATCTCCAGTTTCAGTTTTGAAAACGAGTTGTACTTTTTGTCAGGATACAAAACGCTTCCTGCAAATTTTTTTTCTTCAACAGGCGCATCATATTTTCCCTTAAAATGAAAATCACCATTACTCCCATTTATTAAGAGATTGTTCATTTGATTATACAATACCTGGTATTTCTTTTTGGCTTCTTCAAAACTCTCTGTTGTCAGCATCAGCCCGCTCCACCCGCACACCAGGGTTGTGTTGGAAGAATAGATTGTGATGATTGATTTTTCAGCACCTGTAATTTTTAAAGAACAATTATAGTCTGTTGTTTGTGGATTTTTTTCAATTTCATCTCCAAGTAGGTTTGTAAATTGATTTGGATAATCTGCAATCAGTTTTTTTATTTCACCCGGCAGCGGACTTGTAGTTGGAAGTTTTAGAACAATTTGCGATTGTGAAAGAATTGAAAAAAAGAAGCAAATAACAAAAAGCACAAGGGCTTTTACGGTTTTTAGCATAGTTGTTGGATTTAAACAGAAAAGTTTTTCGACTCAATATTATGAAATTAAAAAAGAGATTCATACTTTTATATTCAATTTTTCTTTTATCCTATAAAAATTTTAGATTATGAAAAACAAGAACATAACTTACTCACACGAGCAGGCCCGGATTTATCGCCACCACTACAAACAATCTTTTAATCTTATTCGTTTATTCAAATCAGTGTTGTCTGTGTTTTTTTCAGGCACATCGGTTGCCAATAGTGCTGCAAGAAGAAGATAATGGCCGGTTAAATATTTTTTATACGCTTTTCCAATCCGGAGGAGCGTATTTTATTTTCCCCTATTCAGGCGGTTGTTAATTTTAATTTAAGCGTAGTTTTCATTCTGTCGATTCCGTTAGCTTTACAGCATAAAAATAAACGATGAACAGAGGCTTTTTAATCCTGATATTATTTTCAATCGGCAACTCAATTTTTTCTCAGAGCTATCGGATTACTTGGGGAGATGAAATAAAACTAAAAAAAGGAACGACCGATTTAGATATTATTTCTGCAGACAATACCGGCCTTTATTTTACCGAAACGAAACTTAAGACAACGCTGAATTTTGGATTTGGGGGTTTTTCGAGAAACGAACAAAAGCTTTACAAATTTGACAAAACGTATAATCAGGTTTTTGATAAGGAATATAAAAAAGAATTGAAAGGTCTCGATTATCATAGTTTTCAAACACTGGAGAATGAGATTTTCATGTTTGCTACCGATTATTTTAGAAAAGAAAAACTTTTTAAAGCGTATGGTGCAAAGGTTGATAAAAATAGTGGAGATCTTCAGGGAGATTTTATTGAATTGGGCAGCTATGCGCTTGAAAGCAAACGGGATGATTATGAAATGAAGATGAAGCCAGTCCGCAATGGAAGAAATTTTTTAATGGTTGCAAATATTTCAGGCAAAGACAGGGTTTCTCTTGGAATTAGCTTGCTGGACAAAACATTGAAAATAAAAGAAAACACAATTATCAATCTTTCGCTTAACACAAATGAATTTAGCTTGCAGGATGTGCAATATACAGCCGACAATAAAATCGTAATTCTGGGAAAGCAGTTTGAAGAGACCCAGATAGGAAAAAAGAAAAGAAAACGCTTTGTTTTTAAACAATATGTAATGATGATTTATAATAACAAAGGGGAGAAAGAAAAAGATATTGAGCTAAATACGGGAGATCGGTTTGTTATAAGCGGGCAGTTAATAGAACAGGCTGATGGCGGAATGCTCCTCGCTGGATTTTACAGCAACACATCTAAGAAAGATGACCTGAGTGGATTTTTTATAAATAAAGTGGATCCGCTAAAAGGCGAACTTACTCTTAGTTCTTTTAAAGAAATAAACTCATCGATGCTTGGAAAAAATTATGAAGAAGATGCGGCCGATGATGATGATGAGACAAAAGAAGATAAAACCAAATCGAAAAAAGCAAAGGATAACGACGACGAAGATGATTTTCCAAATGAGTTTGTAATCCGGGCTGTCGATATTAACCCGGCAGACAATTCCATCATTATTACCAGCGAGATTTCGCAATACAGGCATTATAGTTATACAACTACATCTTATAATAGCATATCACGAACTTATCAGACTACAACTGAGCATGTTCACACATTTACCAATCAGGACATCCTGATTATTAATGCTGACGCTACAGGAAAAATTAAATGGCTGAATGCAATTCCAAAATCACAGGAAGAAACAATACGAACGAGTAACCAGGGTTATGGTTCAGGTTTTTTCTATGGCTATGATTATGGAAGTTTTTTTGCCAAAGGCGGCGGCATGCCATTCTATTCTTCGTTTGCAAGCCTGGTAAATAATAATAAACTTGTTATAATAATGAATGATCATACCAGCAATAATGTAAATGCGAAATATGGGGATAAAGTAAAGCGGGTATATAATTTTAAAAAGAGAAGCAACACCTATGGCATTACCATTGATTTGACGACGGGCAACCTTTCCCGGAAATTTATTTTTTCAAATAACACAGACGCTATTTTAATGCCAAGACACGGATATGTTGTAGGCAACGAACTAATCGTACCCAGTTGGCGCATGCATGCGTTGGCAAAAACAGAATTAAAATTTGCAAAGATTGTAGTGAAGTAAAATATTTCATTAGAATAACTGAACTTAGCACGGCTACTTCAATTTGAAGAGCCGTTTTTATTTTTTAATAATTTATAGAATGAAGATAAAATCAAAATTGCCCGACGTGGGCACCACAATTTTTACCGTGATGAGTGGCCTGGCGAATGAATATAAAGCGATCAACCTCGGTCAGGGGTTTCCTGATTATGAAATGAGCGAAGAGCTGATGAATAAAGTAAACGAAGTGATGCATAAAGGTTATAATCAGTATGTGCCGATGCAGGGCTATATGCCACTACGGGAATCTATTGCTGAGAAAGTAGAATCTTTATATGGAGCAACAATTAATCCGGATACAGAAATTACGATTACTCCCGGCGGTACCTATGCTATTTATACTGCATTGACCTCCGCTTTGCAACCCGGAGACGAAGTAATGGTTTTTCAACCCGGGTATGACAGCTATATCCCCAACGTAGAAATTAATGGAGCCATTCCTGTTTTAATTGATTTAAAATTTCCCGAATATAAAATTGATTGGAATGAAGTGCGGCAAAAAATTTCTTCACGTACAAGAATGATAATGCTGAACAGTCCACACAATCCTACCGGTGCAGTGCTGGGGGCCGGAGATATGAAAGAACTACAATCTATAGTTAAAGACACAAATATTCTTATTCTATCGGACGAAGTATATGAACATCTCATTTTCGATAATATTCCGCATCAAAGCATGTTGCGCTATCCCGATTTAATACAAAGAAGTTTTGTGTGTTTTTCTTTTGGCAAAACATATAATTGTACGGGATGGAAGCTTGGTTATTGTATTGCTCCGGCGGAGCTGATGAAAGAATTCAGAAAAGTTCACCAGTTTAATTGTTTTAGCTGTCATTCGCCATCTCAGGTAGCCCTGGCAGAGTTTTTAAAAAACAAAGAAGCTTATCTGTCACTTGGAAGTATTATGCAGGAGAAAAGAGATTATTTTATTAAACATATGCGTTCTACAAAATTTGATTTACTTAACAGCAGCGGTAGTTATTTTATTTGTGCAAAATATAACCGCATCAGCGATGAAGCAGATACAGACTTTGCAATACGCATTACCCAAAAATTTGGAGTAGCAACAATTCCTGTTTCCGTTTTTTATAAAAAGGGCACTGATAATAAAGTAATTCGTTTTTGTTTTTCAAAAAAGAAGGAAACACTGGATGCCGCTGTAGAAAGATTAATTAAATTATAAAACAAGATTTGCCAACTTATCAAAGATGGAAATTTTTAACAGCCGGTATTTTAAGGGAACGTATGATGAATGATAAAAGATACAAAGGAATTTTCTTTATGTTGCTGGCAGCTTTGGGTTTCTCTGTTATGGGAGGCGCTGCAAAATCATTAAAAGAAAGTTTTAGTGCGGGACAACTTGTTTTTTGGAGAAATATAGTAGGTCTGATTGTATTAGTTGTAAGTTTTTCATTCCATCGTCCCATAAATAAAGGGGGTAAAATGCCATGGCTTATATTCCGCGGTTTTATGGGGACAACTGCACTTTATACCCTGTTGTATTGTGTAGTACATCTTCCACTTGGTACGGCCATGAGTTATAACCTAACCTCTACACTGTTTATTGCCCTGTTTTCTTTTATTGTTTTTAAAGAATATAACGGGAGAAGAGTTTTGCTGGCTTTGTTTATCGGGTTTACAGGAATGTTACTTATTTACAAACCCAATATGCACTATGCATGGTTTTATCATGTTGCAGGACTAATAAGTGGAATTTCATCTGCCATTGCTTATTTAACGGTTGGCAGACTTACTAAATATTATGATTCAAGGATCATTGTATCAGCTTTTGTATTGGGGGGTATTATAGCTCCATTATCTTTTTTGCTAATCAAATTTGTTTTTAATCTGCCTACCGATGAATTATTTTTTATAGATTGGCGATGGCCAAAGACAAAGGAATTGCCGGTTGTTTTATTGTTGGGTTCTGCAGCATTGTTTGGTCAATACTTTGTTACCAAAGCTTTTGGCGCAGACAAAGCCGGAATCGTTTCGGTAATTGGTTATGCCAATATTATTTTTTCTGTATTTATAGGTATGATGCTGGGCGATGCTTTTCCGGAATTAATGAGTTGGGCAGGAATGGCATGTATAATTATAAGCGGCTTAATTATTTCCCTGCACAGAAAAACAAATTATAGCTGAATAAAGAAACGAAAATCAATCGCTCTGCTAATTATATAAAAAGATATTTTTGCAGAACCGGGGTTTTGATAAAAAAGAAATAAAACTATGAGTAAAGTAAAAATTGGTTTGGTGCAAATGAGTTGCACGGATAACAAGGAAGAAAATTTTAATAAAGCAATTGCCGGAATAAAAGAAGCTGCTTCAAAAGGTGCGCAGATCGTTTGCCTCCAGGAATTATTTACTTCATTATACTTCTGTGATGTAGAGGCTTATGAAAATTTTAAATTAGCCGAAACCATACCTGGGCCCTCAACTGATGTTTTGATAAAAGTCGCAAAAGAATCAGGTGTAGTAATCATTGCTTCTTTGTTTGAAAAAAGAGCCCAGGGAATTTACCATAATACAACTGCAGTAATAGACGCTGACGGAACTTACCTCGGCAAATACAGAAAGATGCATATTCCAGACGACCCCGCATACTATGAAAAATTTTATTTTACGCCTGGCGATCTTGGATATAAAATTTTCAAAACAAAATTTGCAACCATCGGGGTTTTGATTTGTTGGGATCAATGGTATCCGGAAGCAGCAAGAATTACATCGCTGATGGGTGCTGAAATTCTTTTTTATCCGACTGCAATCGGATGGGCTACTTCGCAGGATACAACAACAAACACAGAGCAACATAATGCCTGGCAAACAATTCAATGCAGCCATGCTATAGCCAATGCGGTGCATGTGGTAAGTATAAACCGAGTGGGGCTTGAACAAAACGGGGCCATGAATTTTTGGGGAGGATCATTTATCAGCAATCCATTCGGAACAATTTTATATAAGGCTAAACACGATAAAGAAGAAGTGCATGTTCAGGAAATTGATTTATCTCAAACAGATCGATATAGAACACACTGGCCTTTTTTAAGAGATCGTCGTATTGATTCTTATGAGCCAATAACAAAACGTTTTATTGACGAGGAGTGAAGCAATATTCAATAAACAATAATCAACACGAATCAAATTGAACTTAAAGATTGTTAATTGAATATTCTATGATAAATATTTTTAATTATTTATTTGAAAAATTATTTGAATGACCCACCCAACGCCCAAAGAGCTCGGCTATTATTTTCCCGCAGAATTCGCATTACACACCGCCACCTGGTTAAGCTGGCCCCATAAAGCAGCAAGCTGGCCAGGTAAAATTCAAACCATTTATCCAAACTATGCATTGTTTATAAAAGAACTTATCCGGGGAGAAACAGTTTGTATAAACGTATTGGACGAAGCAATGAAAAATTTTGCAATAAAGGTTTTAAATAAAGCAAACGTTGATTTAAATAAAGTGAATTTCTTTTATCATCCAACCAACGATGCCTGGTGCAGAGATCATGGACCGGCATTTTTAATTAACCCCAATGCAGAACAAAAAAAAATTATTGTAGATTGGAATTATAATGCGTGGGGGAATAAATACCCGCCGTATGATTTGGACGATGTGATTCCAACATTGATAGGGAAACAGTTTGATTATCCGGTTTATTATCCCGGAATT
>JANLSA010000178.1:0-2182 GCA_031362085.1 Bacteroidota bacterium
GTAAAAGGGATGGGTGGGGCAATGGATTTAGTAGCAAGTGCAAAAAATATTATTGTGGCTATGATGCATACCAACCCAAAGGGTGAATCGAAATTATTATCAAAATGTACGTTGCCATTAACCGGGATGAAATGTGTAAAGAAGATAGTAACTGATATAGCTGTACTTGATGTTACCGAGAATGGATTTAAATTAATTGAACGGGCACCAGGTGTTTCGGTGGATGAAATTAAATCTAAAACTTCAGGAAGATTAATTGCGGTTGGCGATATACCCGAAATGGTATTTTAAAATCTTTGAATGATTATTCAATCAAATTATTCTTTACTGCAAAAAACACCAACCCGGCTGTATTCTTACTTCCAAACCGTTCCATCAACCGGTCCTTTATGGATTCAACTGTTCTTGCACTTATTTCCATTTTTTGTGCAATCTCCTGGGCGGTAAACTCCATACAGATAAAACGCAATACATCTTTTTCTTTATCTGTCAATGTTATTTCACTGTTCAGACTTGGAGTGGATTTGTTTCTTGCATGCGATCGTTTTAAAAGAATACGATTTACATAGTTATTGAGATAATAACCTTTTTCATGAACATCCATTATTGCCCGACGTATTTCCTGCGGTTCAGAATTTTTAAGTAAATAGCCATTGGCACCATTCTCCATCATGTGAAAAACAAAACGTTCGTCTTCATACATACTCAGCACCAATACTTTTATCTGGGGGTTTTGTTTGCTTATCGTTTTTGTAGCTTCAATACCATCTTTGCCGGGCATACGCAAATCCATGAGTACTACATCGGGTTGCGATTCTGCTAAACCATTCAGCAGTGCTTCACCATTTTCAGCTTCCTGTACAAATTTAATATTGGTGTAGGGGCGTAAGGAAAGAATCACTCCTTTACGAAATATTTTGTGGTCATCAGCAATTGCAACACGGATTGTGTCCATAAGTTTATCAGATATTGGAATTTAAAAATAGCCAAATTAAAGGAAACATTCGCCTGTTATTCTTTCCATGGTTCGTCTTTTGGTAATTCAACGGTTACCTTATAGTATGTTTTCGAAATATCTTTTTCAAAACTCACCGTACCGCCCAACAGGCTCACACGGCTTTTGATGTTTTTAAGACCTAATCCATTTGTTGTTTTACTCATATGTTCGTAAGCATCCTGTTCTATCCCATTCCCATCATGGTGAATGCGCAGAAAGAATCTATCATTCATTACATTTTGTGTGCAGTGAATAAAACTGGCTCCGCTATGGCGAAGAATATTATTAATGAGTTCCTGTACGATACGAAACATGACGAGTTCTTTTTCAGGTTTCAGTCTTTCCCGGTAATCATGAAAACGGCTACTTGCATTCACGACTCTTGAACCACTTATTTTAGAAAACAAATCATTTACAGCAGATTCCAGCCCAAAATTTTTGAGTGTGGGCGGCATCAGATCATGACTGATATTTCTGATTAATGTAATTGTATCATCAATTATCTGCCTGGCCTGAAGAATACTTTGTATCTGGGAAGATTTATCCTGGTTTACTAAATTTTCATTTAAATATAAACGGACGGTTGCCAACAGTGGGCCTGCATCATCATGTAAATCTGCCGCCAGCCTTTTGCGTTCTTCCTCTTGCATTTTTATAGAGGCGCCCAATAACGATTTTTGGTGATTGGCTTCCATATCTATTAAATGCTGTGTATAACCCGCTATTTTTCTATTATGCATAATAAAAAAATATACAACCGTAATACATAATGAAAGCATACCCGCTGTGCCCAGAAACATGATAAGCGTAAAGGCCGAAATACCGAGTATATAAAATTGATGGTGCATTTTGGTGGGTGGCAGTTGTTAGTTTATAGAGTAAAGTCGAGGTTGGGAAGTTGTTGAATTTTTTTGGTTTCTTTTTTTGTAATATAATATGCAACAATTGAATACGCAAATAGAATATTTTTCATTGTTTCAAATATGTATGTAAAAAACCAATATTTTAGTATTTCTGATTTATTCATATTGTTTGCTAACAAATAAAAGAAAAAAGTCCCTGCCAAATAAATCATTATTCCTAAAGAAATCCAGGTTTGGTATTTGTCGCTTGCTATAATATTTTCGGAAGCACTAAATTGTTCATAAAAATAATACATGGTCAATGAAATAATTACAATTGCTT
>JANLSA010000187.1:0-1778 GCA_031362085.1 Bacteroidota bacterium
GTGCCCGTGCAAGTTCTGTTTTACCCACTCCTGTAGGCCCAAGAAAAATAAATGTACCGATTGGCTTCTTTGGATCTTTTAATCCAACTCTGTTTCGCTGTATTGCTTTCACCACTTTACTGATCGCCTCTTCCTGACCTACGACCATCTCCTTCATATCATCTGCCATTTTACGCAGCTTATCCGTTTCTGCCTGCACCATTCTTTTTACAGGAATGCCGGTCATCATACTCACCACTTCGGCTATTTCCTCTTCACCTATCGGGTATCGTTTATGTTTGCTTTCTTCTTCCCATTCTGCTTTTGCTTTTTCAAGTCCTTCCTGCAATCTTTTTTCGGTATCACGCAGCGAAGCTGCTTCTTCAAACTTCTGACTCTTTACTACTTTATTTTTTTCATTCTTTACATCCTCGATTTTCTTTTCGAGGTCAACTATGTTTTGCGGAACATTAATATTTTTTAAATGTACTCTTGCTCCCACCTCATCCAATACATCTATCGCTTTGTCTGGCAATAACCGATCGGTTACATAACGATCACTCAATTTTACACAAGCATCAATTGCTTCTGCATTGTACACAACATTGTGATACTCCTCGTATTTTGATTTGATATTATTTAAAATGATTATCGTATCCTCCACCGAAGGTGGATCAATCATTACTTTTTGAAACCGGCGATCCAGGGCTCCGTCTTTTTCTATATACATTCTGTATTCATCCAGTGTAGAAGCACCAATACATTGTAATTCGCCACGGGCAAGTGCAGGTTTAAAAATATTGCTTGCATCCAAAGAACCGCTTGCGCCACCTGCACCAACTATTGTATGTAGTTCATCTATAAACAAAATTACATCCCGGTTTTTTTCCAATTCGCCCATAATGGCTTTCATCCTTTCTTCAAATTGACCACGGTATTTTGTACCAGCCACTAATGCAGCAAGATCAAGTGATATTACACGTTTGTCAAACAAAACTCTGGATACCTTACGTTGAATAATTCTTAAAGCAAGTCCTTCTACGATTGCCGTTTTACCCACTCCAGGTTCGCCAATCAATATGGGGTTGTTCTTTTTTCTGCGGCTAAGTATCTGCGATACTCTTTCTATTTCAGAATCTCTGCCAACAATAGGATCCAATGTTCCCATTTCGGCTAGCTTTGTTATATCTCTTCCGAAATTATCCAGTACTGGTGTTTTGCTTTTAGCGCCTACAGGTTGTTTTGATGAACCGGCTTTTTGCTGAGGGTATTTTTTTTCTTCATCAAAATCATCATCATTCTCATCGGTAAATTCGGCCCGGGGGTCAGTTGATTTTACAATACCCAGTTCCTGCCGGAATAAATCGTAATCCACGTCGTATTGATTTAAAATTTGCGTAGCAATATTTTCTTTATTTTTTAAAATGGAAAGCATCAGATGTTCGGTTTCCACTGTTGCACTTTTTAATGCTTTTGCTTCTAAAACAGTAACACGAATTACTTTCTCGGCTTGCTTTGTTAAAGGGAGGCTGTTAATGTTGGCAATATTCTTACCTGTCTTGTCTTTTACTGCCAGTTCTATTTCCTTTCGCAATTCATAAAGGTCCACATTAAAAGTTTTGAGAATGCGGATGGCAGTATTATCGCCTTCACGAATAAGACCAAGCAGCAAATGCTCGGTGCCAATGAAATCATTTCCTAATCTCAGTGCTTCTTCCCTGCTAAATGAAATAATTTCTTTTACCTGTGCTGAAAAATTATTATCCATAATTAAGATAATTACTTGTTATACAATATTA
>JANLSA010000266.1:0-2296 GCA_031362085.1 Bacteroidota bacterium
TAAAAATTAAAATTGAATACAGTTAAAACGATCTTCTTTGTTGCATTAATTATTTGTCCTAAAACAAATACTTTTACTTAGTGAATCATTTATTACATAACCCCGTTTATCATGCTTTAATCTCAGGCGACCGTCATCTCAGTTTCGGTGAAGGCAATGTAAAATTCTTTGATGAGCAGGTTTCTCCTTTTGCCGGCTTTGAACATAATTATGAAAAAGGATTTTCAGATCTGTATGATATTTTCCCGACGAGCCGTAAAATTTTATATGCCGCTCCTTTTCCAATTATGCAACCAGCAGGCTGGCAATTAACAAATGAAATAAAAGGATTGCAATTTGTATATGAACCGGGCAAAGAAATCAAAACAGAGTTCTCCAACATTTTACCATTAGATGAAACTCATGTAGAACAAATGGTGGAACTGGCTAAACTTACCAAACCCGGTCCATTTGGAAAAGGAACAATCAAATTTGGATCGTACTTCGGAATTTTTGATAATGAAAAATTGGTGGCCATGACGGGTCAACGGCTGCATGTGCAAAATTTTACAGAAATAAGCGCCGTATGCACTCACCCGGATTATACAGGAAAAGGTTATGCAAATAGTTTACTGCAACACCAGTTACATCTCATACTACAAAATAATCAACAGCCTTTTTTACATGTGCGGGAAGACAATGAGAGAGCTATAGAAATCTATCAACGGCTCGGGTTTAAAATTTCAGGGTTAATGAATTTTTATTTTATGAAGAGGCAATAATAAATGCTGCATCGGGCCTCCGTATAAAGTTGGAAAGGCAAGCATCATAATATACTTATATGCTCAGCGTTTATCCGCTTTCAACCATTTTCTCCAATCCTCATATTACATGCTTAACTTTATGATGTAGTTAATTATCATCAACCATTTTTAAAACAATCATATGGAGCATAAAATAAAGTTAGAGGAACTGAATAGCGAATCGGTACGCAAATTAGAAGAGTACATGAAAAGCAAAGAAGGATTGAAAGAAGAGGATCATAAAAAGTTGCATACAGCAAAAGAAGAATGGCAGATAGCCTGGAATAAAATGATGGAAGTATTGATGGTTTTGGAACGGATAGAGATATAAAGCTGTCAAACTATAAACGCTTTTATCATTTCTTAATCCCCACTGTTTTTTCTATTCCGCTGAATAAGGATTTCCATGATAAATAAAAAATGGATTGATTGGTGTTACGGTCAATATGCGTCTGCACTTCTCTTATATCTCCATGCTTTTTGGGGTTCGAATTTATAATTATAAGATTGGCTAATGCACTCTGCAATGATTTGCGATCCATTTCGGTTGCGCCTTTATCTCTTTCAAGCATAGTTATATTAAAATCAGTATAGAGTAATTTCATGTCGCCATCCATGCCACTATCATTGCCACGAAAATTAAATTCCAAATCATTTATCTTTCCTTTATTGATACGGGAAGGCCCCATGGGAATAGTAAGTGGGTTAAACAAAGTAGCATCCATAGCAGCAAGCGATCCATTCACATCAAAACGACCTTCGGGATGCAACAGATAAAATTTCCAGTTTGTTTTTAATGGAGTTTTGTTCAGGAACTTTGTGTTTATATCGGCAGTCATAATATTATTAGCAGCAACAAGTTTTTTATCGTTTGTTATATTACTGAAGATGGCATCGATACTATAAAATTGAACTTTACCAGACTCCCGGGTAATTTTGCTTCTTTCTTTGTATTCAACAAAAGCATTGGACAGAATCATCTTTCTGACATTGACAGGTACAGGAATCAATTCAATTACATGAAGCGGGTATCTTTCTATGCGGTTCTTTTTATCACTGGGTATTGCCACGTCACAATATATTTTTAAACTGGCCGGGCCTATCAGCATTGTATCTGCTATAATCGTTGCTGCAAATAACTGCTCCATGTTTATATTCTGCAGTTGGATATCGCTGAATGAAAAATCGAAACGGTAATCCTGGATGGGTTTGGCATTTACAAAAGCATCTTCATTCATTACAGGAACAACCTGGAAATTTTTTACACGGAGCAGGTTGTTTACAGAATTGATTGAAATGTTATCAGCAGTATAGTTATAAAATTTGCTGGCAGATCGCCATGTTATTTTCCGGCAGATAATATTTACTTCTTTGGCAAACAGGATACGTGAAGTATCTGCATTGCTGATGCTGTCCACTCTCAGGTTCACCAGCGTCATAGAAACATCCTGCAGATGAATGTTTACTTTCTTTGTTTTGCGGGTGGTGCTGGTGTTAATCTGCGCATCCGTTAT
>JANLSA010000267.1:0-2012 GCA_031362085.1 Bacteroidota bacterium
AAAATGGCTGCCCACAATACAGCCTGGAAGGGAGTAAGAACTTTGGTGGAAACAACAGTGGCAATGGAATTGGCTGCATCGTGAAAACCATTGATGTAGTCGAAAACCAACGCAAGTATGATGATGGCGATTACAAGTGTCATAATTTAAATGGCAAATTTGCTAATTAGCTAATTATGGTTAAGCGTATTTGATTATGATCGATTCAATCACATTAGCCACATCTTCACATTTATCAGTGGCAATTTCCATTACCTGGTAAATTTCTCTTTTCTTAATTACCTCTTTGGCATCCGCTTCCGTTTCAAATAAACGCTCAATACTCATATCAAATAAATCGTCAGCCTGATTTTCGAGACTGTTTATTTTAACTAATGATTCGGTCATTAGTTTCATATTTTTCATATTTCTTAATTCGCCCACTGCTTTTTTCACTTCATTAGAACTCATCTGAATTACTTCAGCCAATTTTTGAAAACCCATATCATTCGGGTTTACTTTATAAAAGTTTATTTTTTTAGCAGAAGCGTAAATATAATCAGCTACATCATCCAACGATGTGGCGAGATAGTGTATATCTTCCCGATCGAATGGAGTAATAAAATTCCTGCCTAACTCGGTAAATATATTATGTGTTAGGTTGTCGTTTTCATGTTCCAGGTCTTCTATCTGAGTAATAATTGCTGCCCTTTTATCAAACTCAGATTCCGCAACCAGATCTCTTAGTTTGTCACTCATTATAGAAACATTAGCTGCTACTTTTTCAAACAAATCATAGAATATTTTGTTTTTCGGCATGAAAATTTTGAGGATAGAATTGAGTGCCATATTTTATTTTTTAATTGTTTGCGAAGATACCGGGAGCCCAATATGGGACTATACATTCCCCCAGAGTTAATAATTATTTAATATAGCGATAATAATTAGATAACAGACCGGTAACACAAATTTTATATAGATAAATAGTAATTTGCGCCTCATATTATTAATTTATTACCACATTATTATCAAATGTTAACCAAATTGTTACGTATCGTTCCTTTGGCTTTATTCTCCTTTTTAATAATGCCCGAACTTTCGGCTCAGCGTTATTTAACGGATATTGATTCTTCTTTTTTTATTAAAGATACGGTCCGTCCAATTGTAAGACGGTTTGAAAATATTATTATTTCCGGATATATGCAGCCTCAATTTCAAGTTGCTGAATCAGATGGGGCACCTTCATTTGCAGGCGGAAATTTTTCTCAGTTTTCGAGTAGTCGTTTTATGTTGCGTAGAGCAAGGATAAAGATTGAATATTTACTTAAATCAAAAAATAACTTCCCGAAGGCATTATTCACGTTTCAAATAGATGCAACTGAAAGAGGCGTAATAGTAAGGGATATGTTAATCCGTTTATTTGAAACAAAAGGCAATACGCTATCTATTACAACGGGTTTCTTTGCACGGCCTTTTGGATTTGAAGTAAATCTTGGCTCATCAAACCGTGAATCGCCAGAACGTGGTCGTATGTCTCAGATATTAATGCCGGGAGAAAGAGACCTTGGTGTGATGTTTACTTTTGAGCCGCAAAAAAAGACTCACAAATTCTCTCGTCTTAAATTAGATGCTGGTTTTTTTAACGGGCAAGGGGCTTCAGGTACTACAGATTTTGATAGCCATAAAGATTTTATAAGCAGGCTTGCCATCAAACCGATTTCTATAAAAAAGAAAATTGAATTAAGTGGCGGACTTTCTTTTTTACGGGGAGGATGGAAGAATGGAACAAAATACATTTATGAAAGTGGCGTATCTGCCGGTAATAAAATATTTGTGGTTGATTCATCTGCTACCAATCTTGGCAAATCATCTCCGCGTCATTATCAGGGTGCAGACATAGAGTTTAAAATTCTTCACAAATGGGGAGCAACAGAAATAAGGGCAGAACATTGGTTTGGCACTCAACCGGGAACAAATGCATCTATTGCAAACCCCGGTACTTTACCAACTGTAAATGGACTACCTGTTCCAAC
>JANLSA010000273.1:0-4141 GCA_031362085.1 Bacteroidota bacterium
CTCCAGAGAATAAAGGTGTCTCCATTCACAATTCATGCAGCAGCTTTGGTGGCGATATGATTGCTGATGATGATGGAAATCTGATAATTGTTTCAGCCCGAAATACCGTTTTTAAAGTAAATATTAATTCAAAAGTTGCAACACTATTAGGTGTGGTAAAAGGCTTGCCACAAAATTTTACTTCAAACGGTATGGTGGTTGATGATCAAAACAGGATTTTAATAAGTAGTGCAAGCAATGACGAATCCTGGGCTTTGCTTACTTTAGATAAAATGACTGCAACACCTTATAAACCCGAAGGCGGTGTGTGGCGGAGTTCCGATTTGGCAAATAGCAATATTCTACAGACAAGAAACACATCAACACCTGCAAAGGAAATACTTACACGTACCATACCAACTGATGACAACAGTAATAAGATAATGGTATATCCAAACCCGGTAAGTGATAATCATTTTACTGTTCAATTCAATCAGATGGATGCAGGAGTTTATATGATGACGTTAAATGATGTAATGGGTCGTCTGGTAGTAAACCGTTCAGTAAATATTAGTGGAGTAGAGCATGCGGAAACAGTAAACTTAAGTAGCGTAATTGCAAAAGGCGTTTATCTGATAAAGCTTTCATCACAAAATAGCAAACAGGTTTATACCAAAAAAATAGTGGTGCAATAAACTTAACCGTTTACTGCGCTTCAGCGCCATCCGCCTTTTGGCGGATGGCGTTTTTTATTCCTCAAACTTTAAAACCGAAATAATACTTAATTGAACATTGAATATTTTATATCCCGAAAGAAACATTCAACTTTCAATTCTCAACAAATGATTTTCAAGTATTAAAAACGAAAACAAGAATCCCCAATTACCTATTTACGATCATCCTTCCAAACCAACTTTACCAACTTAGCATTTTTTGTAAAGTCGGTACATTTAAAATCACCTTGGCCAGTAATACCGCCGGTTGGCGCACAAACGTAATTGCAATTTTCATCAAACAATAAATTAAAAAAATCACAGCAATCGGAACTGAAAAGGAAAACTTTTTTATTGTTATAAGTATATTCAGTTACTTCCGCAGGAGGATTGAACCGGGGCAATTTTTTTATTGAATCAATTTTTGCCTGAATGCAAACAGGAATTTTATTTATGTTTTCGGATACATGTCCTGAGGTCTCCAATGCAGCCCTTTTTCTTGCTTTTTTCTCTTGACATGTTTCGCTAACCAGCAAAGGGAATAATAAAATCAGTAATAAAGCTCTCATAAAAATATTATTAGGGTATGAAGGTATATTTTTGCCGCTGGAAATTACACTTATAAAATAATACTATTGGAGAAATCAAACTTTGTAGATCAGATCAGAATTTTTTGCCGTAGCGGTCATGGCGGTCCGGGGATGAGGCATTTTATGCAAAATAAATTTACGGCTTTGGGTGGACCTGATGGCGGTGACGGTGGCCGGGGTGCTCATATCATATTAAGAGGCAACAGTAACCTTTGGACATTATTGCATCTTCGCTATTATAAAAATGTATTAGCCGAAGACGGCGAAACAGGCGGTAATAATAATCGCCATGGCAAAAATGGAAAAGACATAATTATTGATGTGCCGCTTGGTACTATTGCAAGAAATGACGAGACCGGTGAAAAAGAAGCAGAGATACTGGAAGATGGTCAGGAGTTTATTTTACTTACTGGTGGTAAAGGCGGATTGGGTAATTCTCATTTTGCAACCTCAACTAATCAGGCACCTGAATATGCGCAACCGGGTTTATCAGGAAGTGAAGGTTGGAAGGTGCTTGAATTAAAAGTATTAGCAGATGTTGGATTGGTTGGTTTTCCCAATGCAGGCAAATCAACTTTACTTTCTGTAATAACTGCTGCCAAGCCTAAGATTGCTGATTATGCTTTTACTACTTTAGTTCCCAATCTCGGTATTGTTGAATATCGGGAAGGCCGCAGTTTTTGTATTGCCGATTTACCAGGCATCATTGAAGGTGCCGCTGAGGGAAAAGGGCTGGGGCATCGTTTTCTAAGGCATATTGAAAGAAATTCCGTTCTGTTATTTTTAATTCCTGCCGATTGTGATAATCATAAAAAAGAATTTGAAATATTGGTAAATGAACTGGAGAAATATAACCCTGAATTACTTCACAAGCAATTTATCATCGCCATCAGCAAAAGCGATATGCTGGATGATGAATTGAAAAAAGCGATTAAAAAAGAGTTGCCAAAAAAAATTCCGCATCTGTTTATTTCATCCGTAGCACAACAAGGCTTAATCGAGTTGAAAGATTTATTATGGAAGTCGTTAAATGAAAAGAAATAATTGGGTTTAGCACTCTTATCTTTTTTTCCTTTTTCTTTGCAAATGTTTTCACCCCGAAACAAAATCATCATTATTGCTGCGCCATCCGGTGCCGGCAAAACTTCTATCACCAAACATTTATTAAAAACATTTCCCGATCAACTGGCATTTTCAGTTAGTTGTGCCACCCGCCAGGCACGTTCTTATGAAATACATGGAAAAGATTATTATTTTATTTCACCGGATGAATTCAGAAAAAAAATTAAGGACAATGAATTTGCTGAATGGGAAATGGTATATGAAGGGAAGTATTATGGTACATTGAAAAATGAATTGCAACGCATCTGGGATGAAAATAAAGTTCCATTATTGGATGTAGATGTAAAAGGGGGCATCAATGTTCACAAACAATATCCGGAAACGACCTTATCACTTTTTATAGAACCACCATCGTTAGCCGAATTGAAAAAGAGGTTGAAAGCAAGGGGAACTGAAACTGCCGAAAGCCTGAAAGCAAGAATCGAAAAAGCTTCTTATGAGCTTAGCTTTAAAAATAAATTTGATAAATCGATTATAAACGACAAGTTAGAAACCGCTTGTAAGGAGGCGGAAGAAGCTGCAAAAGAATTTCTCAATTTAAAAAATTGATTGCTTGCTTCTCAACTTGACTGCTGACTGACATTTATTATCTTTACTCCATGTTTGATTGGACTTCTATCGTATTCTTTATTCTGACCATTTTGCTCATGGGTTTTTTTTCAGGTATTGAAATGTCATTTTACAGTGCCAATCGCCTTACTATTGAAGTGAAGAAAAAAAAAGGCGGTAGATCCGGCCAGATACTTTCTCAATTTATTGAATCACCCGATCATTTTTTGGGAACAACATTGATTGGGTATAATCTTTTTCTTGTCTTCTTCGGGCTTGAATTGAGTAAGGTAATGAAAGACCTTATCTGGGACCGGTTACAAATTCAATCGGGGCTTTTACAGATTATTTCAGAAATAACCCTTGCAACGATTATCATTCTCATTTTTGCCGAATTTATTCCTCGTGCCATATTCCGGGCAAGAAGTAATACGTTGCTCAGTTTTTTTGCAAGACTTACCAATATTTTTTACGAAATGTTTTACCCGATAGCAGAAGGCTTAATAGAATTTGCAAAATGGGTTTTAAAAATTGTTTTTAATGTTCGGGTCAATAAAAACAAAGAGGCGCTGAAACGGAGTGATTTAAAAAATCTTTTTATTCAGAAAATTAATGATGAAGAAAAACAGGAACGCAATTCCCAGTTATTGGAAAATGCCCAGGAATTACCCAAAATAAGAATCCGCCAATGTCTTGTACCCCGAAAAGAAATTACCGGAATTGAATTGCAAAGCCCGATGATGGAAGTAAAAAGGAAATTTGCTGAAACCAAACTAAGCAAGCTGATTGTATATGATAAAAATATAGATCATATCAGCGGTTATGTACATCAGTTAGATTTATTTAAAAACCCGGAATCGCTTAAAAATATTTTACTACCCATACCGGCTGTGCCGGAAAGTATGAGTGCAGCCGATCTCATCAGCAAATTTACCCGTGACCGGAAAAGTATTGCCTGGGTGGTAGATGAGTTTGGTGGTACCGCCGGTATTATTACAATGGAAGATGTATTGGAAGAATTGTTTGGTGAAATACAAGACGAATATGATACCGAAGAGTTTATTGAAAAACAAATTGCCGAAAACGAATACATTTTCAGTGGCAGGTTAGAACTGGATTATATAGAAGAAAAATATGGGTTTGAATTTCCGGACAATGAAGCAGAAACATTATCGGGTTATATTATCG